>CAZOMZ010000041.1:0-10962 GCA_964581065.1 uncultured Loktanella sp.
GCATCGGTTCCACCCGATCTTCAAGTGGTTCAAGGAATGGTGCAACGATGAGTTCAGCCATGGCGAGGCTTTCGCCCTGCTGATGAAGACCGATCCAAAGTTGACCGAAAGCTGGGCCAACCGGATGTGGATCAAATTCTTCCTGACGGCTGTCTTCTCGACCATGTGGGTGCGCGATCACCAGCGGCCCGCTTTCCACAAGGCGCTGGGCGTTGATCCCGAATGGTACGGACAAGAAGTGTTCCGCAAGACGTCCGAGATTTCAAAGCAGGTCTTTCCGATGACGCTGGATATCGACCACCCCCGTTGGATTCCGGCTTTGCGCCGGATGGAGGCTGCCAATGTGCAGATCGCCATGGGTCGCAAGCAAGGTGGAATCGGTGGATGGTTCAAGCGGATGGGTGGCTCTGCAAAGGCGGGTCTCGCCTTCCTGTCGCTGATGACCATTCCGGTGGAAAAGAACGCTGTGCCCGCAAGCCCACGCCTGGAACCGGCTTATTGAGCTGGTCCCCACATATGTCTGAGGTGCGCGTATGACGTCACCCTGGGTCGCCACTTTTCTTGCGATCTTTGCCTGGTGGTTTTCCACCGGTGTGATCCTGATGGTTGTCCGCAGGGCCGACCGTCAGGGCGCCCATGGCATGACTGTTTTTGTCGCCCTGCCGATGCTGGTTCTGGGCGCATGGGCAGTGCAGGCATCTCTCAATGACCTCTCGGCGCTGGGCGCCTACTTGGGTTTTGCTGGTGCATTGGCGGTTTGGGGCTGGATCGAGCTGGCGTTTCTGGCGGGCGTCATCACTGGCCCGTCGCGTGAACCCTGCCCGACGGATGCCAATGGTCGTGACCGCTTTTTCCGCGCGTTCCAGACTGTCGCGTATCACGAACTGGCACTGACGCTTGGTCTTTGGGGGTTGGTTGTCGCTTCGGACGGAGCGGAAAACCGGATTGCGCTGGCGACCTATCTGATCCTGTTCCTTGCGCGCATTCTGGCCAAGCTGAACCTTTTTCTGGGGGTGCCACGGATCAACGTAGAGTTTGTGCCCGCACGGCTGACCCATCTGAAAAGCTATTTCCGGCAGGGGTCAGTGACACTTGCCTTCCCTGCCGCGATCACTGTGCTGACCGCTTTGCTGGCCGTTTGCGCCGAGCGCCTTTGGGGTGCGCAAAGCGATGTCGCATTGGTGGGCTTTGCCCTGCTGACCGCGCTTGCGGCCCTCGCCCTTCTCGAACACTGGCTGATGGTGGTGCCGCTGCCTGATGCGAAACTCTGGCGCTGGATGCTTCCGGTGCCCAAAACGATGACAAAAGAAGAAAGACAGACGGATGGATTTTGACGCGCTTTTCACCGAACAACTCGACCAGCTCAAATCAGAGGGCAATTATCGCTACTTTGCAGAGCTGGAGCGCAAGTGCGGGAAATTCCCTCGTGCCGCAAACCATGCAGAAGAAGGGGTTCGCGACGTCACGGTCTGGTGTTCGAATGACTATCTCGGGATGGGTCAGCACCCACGCGTGATTGAAGCCATGTGCGAGGCGGTCGAGCGCACCGGCACCGGCGCAGGCGGCACCCGCAACATCAGCGGCACCAACCATGACCATCTGCTGCTTGAGCATGAGTTGGCCGACCTTCACGGAAAAGAAGCGGCACTGCTGTTTACTTCCGGCTATGTATCAAACTGGGCGGCGCTGAGCTGTCTGGGCAGCCGGTTGAAGGATTGCGTGATCCTGTCTGACGCGGGAAACCATGCGTCGATGATCGAAGGGATCCGCCATTCCCGTGCGACCAAGGTGATCTGGCGCCACAATGACGTTGCTGATCTGGAAGCCAAGCTGGCCGCCCTTCCACGTGATGTGCCAAAGATCGTTGCCTTCGAAAGCGTCTATTCGATGGACGGTGATATTGCGCCCATCCGCGAGATCGTCGATGTGGCCGAGAAATACGGAGCCATGACCTATCTCGACGAGGTGCACGCGGTCGGCATGTATGGCCCGCGCGGTGGCGGTGTCAGCGAACGCGAAGGTCTGGCGGATCGGATAACCCTGATCGAAGGCACGCTTGGCAAGGCATTCGGCGTTGTTGGTGGCTACATCACGGGGTCGGCGGCACTTTGCGACTTTATCCGCTCTTTCGCCTCGGGTTTCATTTTTACCACGGCCTTGCCGCCAGCGGTCGCGGCTGCAGCCCGCACTTCGATTGCATACCTCAAGGAAAGCGAGATCGAACGCGCTCAGCAGCGCCGTCAGGTGGCGCGCCTGCGCCGCGCGCTCGACCTTGAAGGCATCCCGCATATGCAGAACGAAAGCCACATTGTTCCGGTGATGATTGGCGATCCCGTCAAGACACGCATGCTGGCCGATTACCTGATGCGCGAGTGGGATATCTACGTGCAGCCCATCAATTATCCCACTGTGCCCAAAGGCACCGAGCGACTGCGGTTCACACCATCTCCATTGCATACGGACGCCGATATTGACCATCTGATCAATGCCTTGCGGGTGCTATGGCGCCAATGTGCCTTGGCGCATGCGGTGGCGTAATGCCTATCACGCATTCTTTTGGTGTCAGGGGTGGACCCCAAACATCCTTGCATTACATTACACCCCGACTGGGGCGAACGGTCACAGAATCAGATCGAAGAGGAATACGATCATGAAACGTTTTACAATCGCAGCAGCCCTTGCTGTTCTTTCCGCACCGGCCTTTGCTGACGGTCACGCGCCGACAATCGGCGACGCTGCCGCTGGTGAAGAGCAGTTCAACCGTCAGTGTGTGGCATGCCACGTTGTTGCAGACGCATCCGGCGAGGTTCTTGCTGGCCGCAACGCACGCACCGGCCCGAACCTTTACGGTCTTGCTGGCCGCGTCATGGGTTCTGAAGCCGACTTCCGCTACAGCGACGGCCTGATCGAGCTTGGTGAAGCCGGCAACGTCTGGACGGAAGAGACCTTTGTTGGCTACGTTCAGGACCCAACCGGCTGGCTGCGTGAAACGCTCGACAACCGTCGTGCACGCGGCAAGATGGCCTATCAGGTCCGTCAGGAAGATCAGGCCTATGACCTTTATGCCTATCTGGCGACATTTGCTGCGGAAGAGTAAAAACAACCGCATCATGCTTTCAAAGGCCGTCGGTGGAAACACCGGCGGCCTTTAGTTTTGCAGGATCGCCTCTGCCACCGTTTCGGCGTCCTCTTCATGCGCGAGATGACCCAGACCCGACAGTTCCGTCAGACGCGCGTCGGGCAGGCGCGCTGCGGCATCGCGGCTGACCTGCGGTGGCACAGCCTTGTCAGAAAGCCCGGTAATCAGATGCACTGGCGTTTCAATGCTTGGCAGACGTGCGAGCAGTCCATCCAATTGCCATTGCGCCATCATCGAGAGCGTTGCGTCGACGTGACCCCTGTCAGAGGCAAGGCGGAAGTAGAGTTCCAGCCCCTCGATCTCGAGCCGCGATCCCGTGCCTTCTATCAGGCTTCGCACACTGCTGCGTGTGGCAGTGCCTGCAAAGACACTGGCGCTGAACGGCGTCACCGCCAGCGCCTTGGCCATCATCGGGAAAAGCCAGCCAGCGACACCCTTGAAGTTCCCCAAGGCAGCGTTGAGACCGACAATCCCCCGCGTGGGCCGCGCTCCGAGTTCCCACATGCGCAAGGCAATGGCCGCCCCTGCCGAATGCCCGACAATCAGGTCGGGCTTCCAGCCTTCGTGACGGCACAGCGCCAGCAGGTCTTCGGCCATGTGATCCAACCCGCAGCGTTGCTGTGCGCCCATTTGTGTGAAGCCCTGCCCGGGCAGATCGACAGCGACAACGTGATGGGTCTGCGCAAGGATCGGAAATAGATGCCGGAAGCTTTGTGTGGCCCCGCCCGCACCATGGATCAGCAGGATCAGTGGGCCCTCGCCGTTCTCCTGCACATGCCAGCGATGCGGACGGTGCAGGATCAGGCGCGAATAGTCCGTCAGCGGCCAGTCATGCGCGTCGGCGTGCCAGCGCAAGGTCAGTCCCCCAGAACGGTCGCGACCGATTTCGACAGGCGTTCGGCATCCGCGCGGGGCAGCGGCAGGTATGTCCCGTCAAGGATCTGGGCAAGGTTGCGCAAGGCGGGTTCGGGCCGGTTGCCGGTGTCGATCAGGATCGCATCCGTCCCAGCGGCGCGCAGCGATTTCGCGATGGTCTGCGCATCGACGGCCGCCTGCTTGCGGTCGGCAGTTCCGTCCAGAGCAATATTCGCCCGACCATCTGTCAGGATCGCGATTGTGGGGGTCAAGCCACGTCGCGTGGCTTGCGCGGCTTGTTCGAACGCGGTCAGCATGCCAGCAGCCAGCGGTGTCCCGCCGCCACCGGGCAGCCCTGCCAACCGCCGTTTGGTTTGCACAAGCGAGCGGGTGGGCGGCAGCAGCAGCTCGGCCTCGGTGCCGCGAAAGCTGATGAGACAGACGTGGTCGCGACGGGCGTAGGCTTGGGCGAGCAGAAGTTCGACAGCGCCCTTCGCCTCGGCCAATCGCGACAGCGCCGCAGAGCCTGAGGCATCAACCGTAAAGATCAGCAGCCGGTCCGACTTTTCCTCATACCGTTTGATGCGAATATCAGCCGGGCGGATGTGCAAACCGTCGCGGCCCGTGGCATTCCGGCGGATTGTCTGCCAAGGGGCCGCGGCGCGCAGCGTGCCGATGATATCGATCCGTGCCCCGTCACCCAGACGTCCCGCACGCGACGGCAATGGCCTGCCACGCCGGTTTCCTTTGCGTGCCGCACCCGTGCCATTCCCGCGGCCGGCCCGCGCTTTCTGGGCGGTCAGTTGTTCAAGCAGGTTGTCGGGCAGCATGGCGCGCACTGCGTCAAGCAGCAGCTCGTCCGGCAGATCGAGGCTGTTGTCGTCGTCGCCGTCATTGTCAGGTTGGTCGGTCTGGTTTTGTGGCGGCGTTGGCTGGTCGTCCTCCGGCGCGGGTTCGGGCATCCGCGTTGCGCGGTGGGCCAGTGTCAGCGCGCAGGCGATCTCGACGTCTTCGGCAATGACGGTATCGCGCCCGTGCAGGCAGGCGTTTGCTTTGGCGGCGCGGATCGCAAAAAGCGGCGCGCGCAGACTGTCGATCCCCAGTTCCTCGGCCACGCGGGTGATCTGGGTGACAGTTTCAGGCCGGATCGATACCGGGCCGGCAGATTCCTGTCCGTCCGGAGCACTGCCGTCAATCTGAGCGAGCGTGCAGTCGGAAAGGTCAATATGAAAGGCGAGCCGTTCAGCCAGTTTCGGGTTCAGCGCCTCGTCTGGTTCGGCCCCTTCATCAAGCGCGATAAGGGTGTTTCCTTTGGATTGGTCCAATGCAACTGCCAGCCGCGCAGACAGTCCGGTGGTTGCGCGTTCCGCCATTGCCAGCAAGAGCGGCCCCTGCGCGGCAAGAATGCCTTTCTCCTGAACCAGCGTCCCGGTGGCAAGTGTCGCGGAAAGGTCGAGGCCGCCAAAAAGCGCCTCATCCGAAATCGTCGGGTGGATGCGGCGTGTGCCCTTCGGGATCATCTTCAGCAATCTGTCCCGCACCGGCCCCGCCCGCGCCCGCAGACAAACACCGCCAAGGCCGGGATCGATGGCCAGCAACCGCAACGCAAGCGTTGCTTGGTGCCACGTCTCTTTAGCCAAGGACTTCTTCCACAGTGCGGATCACGCGGGTGCCGCTGCCCGCCTCGTCCAGCGGATCGCGGCGCAGACGGTGACGCAGGGCCATGGGAGCGACAGCGCGGATATGATCACGGGTCAGCTTTCGCTTACCCTCCCAGACTGCTTGCGCGCGGGCCGCTTTCAGCAGCGTCAATTCTCCGCGCAGCCCGTCTGATCCGAGAGCAAGGCAAAGCTCGGCCACATCTGACAGCACGTCATCGGGCGTCGTGATCTTGCCCAGTGCGCGGCGCGCCTTGAGGATGCGGTCGCGGATCGCGGCATCCTCGGCCTGCCAGCGGACCATGAAGGCTGTGTTGTCATTCTCGAAAGCATCGCGACGTTTGATCACCTCGACCCGCGTGGCAACATCCTTGGGCGAGGCGACCTCGACAGAGAGGCCGAACCGGTCGAGAAGCTGCGGCCGAAGCTCGCCCTCTTCTGGGTTGCCTGATCCGACCAGTACAAAGCGTGCGGGGTGGCGGATCGAAAGACCTTCGCGCTCAACGACGTTCTCGCCTGACTGGGCGACATCGAGCAGCAGATCGACGATGTGGTCTTCCAGCAGGTTGACCTCGTCAATGTAGAGATAGCCGCGGTTCGCCCGCGCCAGCAGACCGGGCTGGAATGCCTTTTCGCCTTTGGTCAGCGCCTTTTCGATGTCCAGCGCACCGGTCACGCGGTCTTCGGTTACGCCAAGGGGCAGGTCGATCACCGGCGTCGGCATGGACTGAACCTTTTTCTGGCTCAGGTTGGCCCAATCCGGCACATCTTTGACAAACTGGCTGTTCACGGGGCACCCCTGCACAGCCGAGATCGGGGGTAGCAGGGCCGCCAGCGCGCGCACGGCGGTCGATTTCCCTGTCCCGCGATCCCCGAAAACCAAAACACCGCCAATACTGGCGTCGATGGCTGTCAGGATCATCGCCTGCTTCATTTCTTCCTGACCGACGATGGCGGAGAATGGGAAAGGTTGCATTATGCGGCCTCCAGCTTGGAGAGAGGGGAAGTGCCGTTCCATGTCCCGCGATCGGAATGCACGGCGAAACGGGCGTAGAGTTCTTCGCGAAACCAGCCTTCATCACGGACAGCGCGAATGGCCTCGGCATGGGGGCCGGTGCGGGCAAAAGCGTCCATTGTTCTCTGGTCCGGCCAGATCGAGAAAGTGACCTGATGCAGCATCGGCACTTCGCCGATTCCGATCTTGAAAGCGACGTTGGGGTCCTTGCCGATCACCTCGGAGATATTGGGCACGCGGCCCCAGAAACGGGCAAGGATACGTGGTTTGATCGTGGCCCGGGTGAGCGCAGCCAGCGGTCCGGTGACAGGCGCATCCGTGATGGCAAAAGGTGCCTGCCCCGACCACTCTCCCCGCACGGATTTTGTCTGAAGAAAAACGGTCCAGTCTTCCTGTGCCTTGGCCCGATAGCGGGCGAAGATGCCTTCATTTGTCTGCCGGCGCGCTGTTTCGGCGTCGGGCCAAGTGGCAAGGATTGCGTAGACGGCGGTATTGGGGACAGGGGTAAATCCTTCGCCTGTGCCAGAGCCGCAAAGCTTCCAGAATCCGATGCCGGGGGTCCGGGCGAGGGGCCATCTGGCCCCGCCCATCATGGCCAGCGCCCAGAAACGCGCAGCGATACCGGCGAACCGGTAGAAGGAAAGGCTTACGGTTTGTGTCACGAATGACCCCTGGCTCTTACGCTGCAAGTCTGACACATGGCAGGCGCTTTGGGAAGTGATTGACAATATTAATTGTAAACTTGTGTTTACACTATTACGCTGAACCCATGCCTAAGGACATCCACAGTGATTCAACCCAAGCCATTGTGATTGGCGCCGGACTTGGCGGTCTGGCGGCCGCGATGCGGCTGGGGGCCAAAGGATATGCCGTCACAGTGCTTGACCGGCTCGATCTGCCAGGCGGGCGCGGCTCGTCTGTTACACAAGATGGCCACCGTTTCGATCTTGGCCCGACGATCATCACCGTGCCGCAGGTGTATGAGGATCTCTGGGCCGCATGTGGGCGCGATTTCCACAAGGATGTCGACTTGCGCCCGATGGATCCGTTTTACGAGGTCCGCTGGCAGGACGGATCAACCTTTACCGCCCGTCAGGACACCGACGCCATGCTGGCAGAGGTTGCAAGACTCAGCCCCGGCGATGTGAAGGGCTACAAGAAATTTCTCAAGGACAGCCAGCGCCGTTACGTGGTGGGTTTTGAAGGGATGGTCGCAAAGCCGATGCACCGCCTGTGGGAAACCATCAAGGTGTTGCCGGAGTTCGCCCTGCTGCGCGCCGACCGCTCGATTCTGGGGCTGGCCAAGGCCCGCGTGAAAGACCCGCGCTTACAGATGGCGCTGTCGTTCCATCCGCTCTTTATCGGCGGCGATCCGCGTCACGTGACGTCGATGTATGCGCTGGTCGCCTATCTCGAAAAGGAATTCGGGGTGCACTACGCCATGGGCGGGGTGCAGGCGATTGCGCGGGCGATGGTCTCGGTTGTCCGGTCGCAGGGCGGGCAGGTCCGGCAAGGCGTCGAAGTTGACGAGATTTTGGTCGAGGGCGGTGCCGCCAAAGGTGTCCGGCTGACCGGTGGCGAGGTGATCCCGGCCGATCTGGTGGTCAGCAATGCCGATGCGGGACACACCTATCAGCGCCTCTTGCGGAATGCGCCGCGCAAGCGATGGACCAACGCCAAGCTGAAGTCGCGCCGCTGGTCGATGGGACTATTCGTCTGGTATTTCGGCACCAAGGGCACAGCGCAGATGTGGCCCGATGTCGGGCATCATACGATCACCAACGCACCGCGCTATGAGGGTTTGCTGAAAGATATTTTCATCAAGGGCAAACTGGCTGACGACATGAGCCTCTACATCCACCGCCCCTCCAAGACTGATCCGAGCGTCGCGCCTGCGGGTGATGATACGTTCTATGTCCTCTCTCCTGTGCCGCATCTGGGATTTGACACGCCTGTTGACTGGAAGACCGAGGCGGCCCGCTACAAGGCCAAAGTGCAGGCCGAAGTGGAAAAGACCCTGCCCGGCTTTGCCGACCGCATCACCACCGAAATGGTGCTGACGCCTGAGGACTTCCGCGACCGTTACCTGTCGCCCAACGGCTCGGGTTTCTCGATCGAGCCGCGGATCCTGCAATCGGCGTGGTTCCGGCCCCATAATGTCAGCGAAGAGGCCAAGGGCCTTTATCTGGTCGGTGCGGGCACCCATCCCGGTGCAGGTGTGCCCGGTGTGATTTCCAGCGCCGAGGTTCTGGCCAAGCTGGTTCCCGATGCGCCGGTGCCGGTTGAAATGAAGGTGGCAGCGGAATGATACGTCCGGACGACCTCGAGCATTGCCGCGAGGCAATTCGGCACGGGTCGCTGTCGTTTCATGCAGCGTCAAAACTGTTGCCCGCGAAAGTGCGCGATCCAGCGCTGGCCCTCTACGCGTTTTGCCGTCTGGCGGATGATGAAGTTGATGAAGGCGACTATCAGGCGGGTGCCGTGTTCCGCTTGCAGGAACGTCTGGACGCGGCCTATGCGGGCCGGCCCAAGAACGCGCCGGAAGATCGCGCCTTCGCGGCGATTGTCGAGGATTTCGACATGCCCCGCGCTTTGCCCGAGGCCCTGCTTGAGGGCCTGGCATGGGACGCTGCCGAGCGGCGGTATGACACCTTAAGCGGCGTGCGCGACTATTCGGCCCGCGTGGCAAGTGCTGTCGGGGCCATGATGTGTGTGCTGATGCGCGTGCGTGACCCTGACGCGCTGGCACGTGCCTGTGACTTGGGTGTTGCGATGCAACTCACCAACATCGCCCGCGATGTGGGCGAGGACGCGCGGATGGGCCGAATCTATCTGCCGCTTGACTGGTTGCGCGCGGCGGGCGTTGATCCGGCCAATTTCACCCGCGAACCGCTGCCGACGCCCGAGGTGCGGCGTATGGTCAAGCGTCTGCTGGCCGAAGCCGAGCGGCTCTACCTGCGTTCCGAGGCCGGCATCAATGTCCTGCCCTTGCAGGCGCGCACCGGCATCTGGGCGGCGCGACTGATCTATTCTGGCATCGGCAAAGAGGTCCGCCGTCAGGGCTATGACAGCATCTCGATGCGGGCCCATACCTCGACCACGCAAAAGCTGGGATGGTTGATGCAATCCGCGGCAAGAACGGCCGGGTCAGTGGTGATGCCGAAGTCGGCTGTGATCTATGCGCGACCCCTTGATGAGGTGGCTTTCCTTGTCGATGCCGCCAGCCACGGCCGCCGCAATGCAGGCCGTCCGATGACTGTGCTAAATATACTCGCTGAACTCAAAGCCCGCGATGCGGGTATTGGACCGGACGGCACAACAACCTAAGTGTCGCACGACCCCAAACGGAGGCGCGACCATGGACTGGATCCTGTTCTGTATTTTCCTTGCGGCGACATTCGCCGCCGGTGCAACGGGCGCGATGTTCCCGACAGGCGAGTGGTACAAGCAGTTGAACAAGCCCTCATGGGTGCCGCCGAACTGGCTGTTCCCGATTGCTTGGACGACGATCTACCTCCTGATGGCCTTTGCGGGTGCGCGGGTCGCGGTGCTTGAAGGCAGCGCTTATGCAATGGCGTTCTGGGCGATGCAGATCGCGTTCAACGCCCTCTGGACGCCGGTCTTCTTCGGATTGCGGAACCTCAAGGGGTCACTGCCGATCATGGCAGGGCTTTGGATCGCGGTGTTTGGCTGTCTGATCACGCACTGGCAGCTTGATACCTGGGCGGGCCTTGCCTTTTTGCCTTATATGGCTTGGGTCACGGTCGCGGCGGCGCTGAACGTTGCGATGGTGCGGTTGAATCCTGACCAGACACCGTTGAAACTTCAGACGCTCTGAACCCCCCTTGAACGTCCCCGAAATCGGTGAAACCATTGGGGATGGAACATCACATCAAATCATGGGCTGACTCGGCCCCCCGTTTGGTGGCCGTCGCGGCTGGCCGCGAGAGGGCCGATCTTGTCATTCGCGGCGGCAAGCTGGTGAATGTGCAAACCCGCGAAATATTGGATGGCTGGCAGGTGGCTGTGGCCGACGGGCGTTTTGCCTATGTCGGCCCTGATGCATCGCATTGCATCGGTCCCGATACCCGCGTGATCGAGGCCGAAGGGCGCTATCTGATCCCGGGCCTGTGCGACGGCCATATGCATATCGAGAGCGGGATGCTGACCCCTGCCGAGTTCGCGGCGGCCGTGATCCCGCATGGCACCACCACCATGTTCACCGACCCGCATGAGATTGCGAATGTGCTCGGCCTGCGCGGTGTCCGCATGATGCATGACGAGGCGCTGATGCA
>CAZOMZ010000042.1:0-10587 GCA_964581065.1 uncultured Loktanella sp.
GGCCACCTTCCAAGCGCCGCCGTGATGGCCGCCGCCTGCGACAACCTTCTTGCGTTTGATAATCGTTGGCGCGTTGTCGCCCACAGCCATGAAATCACCCCTTGCTCGCTGATCCGAAAGGCGGATTAGGGGGGAAGGTCTGAACAGCCGCTTAAAGGAACAATTCGTTGAAAATCAACTGTTCAGACCGGCTGATCCGCAGCGCCTTGGGCATCTGAAACAACAGCCAGATCCAGCACTCTTTGCAGGGCCGCACCGCGGGAGAAATCGGGAAGGACCGCCGTGCCCGCGCGGATGGCCGCGATGAATCTTTCGTAGTTTGTGGGCACCTCCGGGGCGGTCAACTCTGACCAGTCTCCGGTCAAGAGGGCATCACCTTCCGAGATATACAACGCCGACTGCCCTTTCTCGAAACGCACGTCCAGACCACCCTTTGTTCCGTAAACCCGCAGTCGCAGATCATTTAGATGCCCGCTTGCAAAACGGCTGGCATGGATCACACCGATCGCGCCATTGCTCAGACGCAGGTGCATCGCCATGCTATCGTTGGCGTCCAGCACATAGGGGAAGATCTCGCCCCCTTCGGCCTTGTCGAAAGTTTGCAGGCGGCAGGAGACGCGTTCAACCGGTGCGCCGGCTGCAAAAGTCGCGAAGTCGAGGATATGGACCCCCACATCCCCAAGCACACCCATTGAGCCATGCGCCGTCGACAGTCGCCAGAGCCACTGATGCTCGGTCGCCCAGTCACCCCATGCATCCTGCGTCAGCCAGCTTTGAAGATAGGAGGCTTCGAAATGGCGCACCTCACCGATGCGGCCTTCAGCGACCAGATGCGCGGCATGGATCAGCGCAGGCACATTGCGGTAGGTGAGGTTCACCATATTGACCACGCCGGCCGCAGCAGCAGCGCGGGCCATCTCTTCAGCATCTTCCTGCGAAGTCGCCAGCGGTTTCTCACACAAGACATGCTTGCCCGCCGCCAGAAGCGGCAGCGTGGTGCGGCGATGGATTGCGTCAGGCGTGACGTTCGATGCGGCGTCGAACTGGCCCCATGCAATCGCATCTTCCACGCTTGCAAATCCATGCGCGATACCGAAGTCCGATTGAAAGGTTGCCAAGGCTTCGGGGTTCACATCGACGCCCGCAACAATCTCAACCGCGTCCATCGCCTGAAAGGCTTCGGCATGGGCACGTGCCATGCCACCGGTGCCAAGGATCAGGACACGGATCACCGGTAACCCTCCTCGCCATCCTTATGCAGACGGGGGCCACGTTCCTCGATCGGCTCCAAGGCGTCTTGGACTGGCACATTGGGGGCATCGTTCACACCCAACACGCGCGGCGCGGGATTGTAGGCCCAGCGAACCGCATTGCGCAGCACGGTCTGCACATTGGCATCGTGATAGGTCGGATAGGTTTCGTGACCGGGACGGAAGTAAAAGACATTGCCCGCGCCGCGCTTGTAGGTCAGGCCGGAGCGGAAGACCTCGCCACCCTGAAACCAGCTGATGAAGACTGTTTCCAAAGGCTCCGGTACGCCGAATGGCTCTCCATACATCTCTTCGTTCTCTAGCTCGAAATGCAGCGGCAAGCCGGCCGCGATGGGGTGATTGCGGGATGTGACCCACAGTCGCTCTCGCTCGCCCGCTTCACGCCAGGTCAGGTTGCACGGCGTGCCCATAAGGCGCTTGAAGATTTTGGCGAAATGGGCCGAGTGCAACAGGATCAGACCCATGCCCGCATTCACGTGATCGGCCACACGTTCGACGACGTCATCCGAGACGTCACCATGCGCCGCATGTCCCCACCACAGCAGAACATCCGTCTCGGCCAGCCGTGCCTCGGTCAGGCCGTGTTCGGGCTCTTGCAGGGTCGCGGTGCTGGCGTCGATTCCATCGGCCCGCAACGCTGACGCGATGGCTTCATGCATTCCGTCAGGGTAGATGTCCGATACAATTCTATTGGTCTGTTCGTGGACATTCTCGCCCCAGACGACGGCTTTGATTGCCATGTTGATTCTCCCTCAAAGCGCTTTGGATGGACGTTGCGCGAGGCTGTTAGCGTTAGCAAGCGGCAAAATTCATCCGATTGGGAAAATTGTCATTCAACTGTCAGGCAGGACGCATTGGCCCGAGACACTATGGCACAGTGTCAACCTATGATTACACTTGCCGCATTTCATATGTAAATCTAAACTGACAACATGAGTGTCACTTCTGATTTACAGATCAAGACCGCGAACCGCCGCTGGCCCGAGCCGCGCGCGATGCTCACCTTGCTTAAACCTCATACATGGTTTCCACCGATGTGGGCCTATCTTTGCGGTGTTGTCTCGGTCGGGGCGGGTGTCGCTGACCAATGGTTTCTGGTGGCGCTGGGCGTGATCCTTGCCGGTCCGATTGTCTGCGGAATGTCACAAGCTGCAAACGACTGGTGCGACCGCCATGTGGACGCGATCAACGAACCGGACCGCCCAATTCCATCAGGCCGGATCCCCGGGCGCTGGGGTCTTTACATCGCACTCGCAATGACCGCGCTGGGTCTTGTGGTCGGCTACCAGCTTGGCCCTTGGGGGTTTGGCGCGACGATCCTTGCGGTGCTCGCCGCATGGGCCTATTCGGCCGAACCCTTCCGTGCCAAGAAATCCGGCATTTGGGGGCCTGCCCTCTGCGGTCTGGCATATGAAACCCTGCCCTGGATCACTGGCGCCGCAGTCCTTTCGGCAGGTGCGCCGCGGCCCGAGATCATCGGCGTCGCCGTCCTCTATGGACTGGGCGCGCATGGGATCATGACGCTGAACGATTTCAAAGCCATCGAAGGCGACCGCGCGATGGGCCTGCGGTCCCTGCCTGTCGTCTTGGGGCCAGAGCGCGCGGCGAAACTCGCCTGCTGGGTCATGACAGTGCCCCAAGTGGTCGTGATCGGCTTGCTGGTCCTCTGGGACAAACCGATCCATGCGCTTGGCGTGACCGCAATGCTGGGCGTCCAGCTTGGCGCGATGCGGGTGCTGCTGCGCGACCCCGAAGGCAAGACCCCCTGGTATCAGGGTATGGGCATTCTTTTCTACATCAGCGGCATGATGATCGCGGCCACGGCGCTGCGCAGCGTGGGGGTGTGAGATGACACTGTCTTGGTTCCAGATTGTCCGATTGGGCTTTGTGCAAATGGCGCTGGGCGCGATTGTGGTGCTGACCACATCAACCCTGAACCGCGTCATGGTGGTTGAGCTTGCTCTGCCCGCAATCCTGCCGGGGCTGCTGGTCGGTCTGCACTACGGCATCCAGCTGACGCGGCCGAACTGGGGGTTCTATTCCGATGCAGGCGGTCACCGGACACGGTGGATCATCGGCGGCATGGTGGCGCTGGCGCTGGGTGCATTCCTTGCCGCTGTCGCACTACCGGTCTTTCCGGTGTCATTCATGGCAGGGCTGACCCTGTCGATCCTCGCCTATGGCCTCATCGGGCTGGGCGTCGGGGCGTCCGGCACATCCATGCTGGCGCTGCTGGCCACGACAACCCGCCCCGACCGGCGGGCGGCGGCGGCCACCATCACATGGCTGATGATGATCTTTGGGATTGCGATGACCGCCGGAATCGTCGGCCAATTGATTGACCCCTACACGCCCGCCAAACTGATCAAGATCGTCGGCAGTGTCTGCGCGATTGCGACGCTTGTCACCGCATTGGCAGTCTGGGGCATCGAACGCAAGCTGACAGCCGTGCGCGAACCCGATCCGACCCCCTTCCTTGAGGGCCTCAAAGAAGTCTGGGGCGAACGCAGGGCCCGCAATTTCACCATCTTCGTGTTTCTGTCGATGACAGCCTATTTCATGCAGGAACTGATCCTCGAACCCTACGCGGGCCTTGTCTTCGGCTTTACACCCGGAGCATCGACTTCGCTGTCAGGCGCACAGAACGGTGGTGTCTTTATCGGGATGCTGACGGTCGGGATCATGGCGACCGGTCTGAAGATCGGCGCGCTGCGGTCATGGGTCATGACCGGCTGTCTGGGATCGGCTGGCGCGCTGGGTCTGATCGCTCTGCTTGGCCCGATGGGGCCGGGTGCGCCGCTGACACCTGCTGTTGTGCTACTGGGTTTCTTTAACGGGATGTTCGCCGTTGCCGCCATTGGCTCCATGATGGCGCTGGCTGCCGAAGGCAAAGAGCGGCGCGAGGGCACGCGTATGGGTCTCTGGGGTGCAGCACAGGCAATCGCGGCAGGCTTTGGCGGACTTCTCGGGGCCGCCTGCGTGGACATTCTGCGCAGCACCCTGCCCGACTCTCAGGCTTTTGGCACCGTCTTTCTTGGCGAGGCCCTTCTCTTCATTGCGGCCACCGCCCTTGCGGCAAAAATCATGGACCACAAGGTCCCGTCCGCCCAACTCGTTCCGGGAGAATGAACCATGCAATATGACGTTGTCGTTGTCGGCGCTGGCCCCTCTGGCGCAACTGCTGCCGAAGATCTTGCGCGCTCGGGCCATAAGGTTGCCTTCATCGACCGTGACGGGCGGATCAAGCCCTGCGGCGGTGCCGTGCCGCCGCGCCTGATCGCCGACTTCTTCATTCCTGACGAACAGATCGTCGCCAAGGTCAACACCGCGCGCATGATCTCGCCCACGGGCCGTCAGGTCGATATCCCGATCGAGAACGGTTTTGTCGGCATGGTCGACCGCGAGCATTTCGACGAATTCCTGCGCAACCGCGCAAAGGAGGCCGGCGCACACCGCTACACCGGCACATTCACCCGTGTCGAAAGAGATGGTGACGGCACCCACGTGATCTACCGTGACAAGATCAGCGGAAACGAGATGCGCCTGACCACCAAGCTGGTCATTGGTGCTGACGGGGCACGTTCCAACGTGGCGCGGGCCGAGATCAAGGACGGTGACAAAATCCCCTATGTGATCGCCTATCACGAGATCATCGAGGCACCGGCAGCAACACGCACCTATGACCCCAAACGCTGCGATGTGGTCTATGACGGGCGCATCTCACCCGATTTCTACGGCTGGGTCTTCCCGCACGGGGCGCAGGCCAGTGTTGGCATGGGATCAATGATCAAATCAGTTGACGTCAAACAGGCGACGGCCGACCTGCGCGCCGCTTCTGGACTGACGGATTGCAAGACCATCCGCAAAGAGGGCGCACCAATCCCGCTCAAGCCTCTGGATCGCTGGGACAACGGCAAGGATGTCGTTCTGGCAGGCGATGCCGCTGGTGTCGTGGCCCCCTCATCCGGCGAAGGCATTTACTACGCCATGGTCGGCGGGCGCGTTGCCGCAACTGCTGCCGCCGCGTCGCTCGCCTCGGGCCGCGTGAAAGACCTGCAACTGGCACGCAAGCTCTTCATGCGGGAACACAAACAGGTGTTCCGGGTCCTCGGCGCCATGCAGAACGCCTACTACCGGAGCGACGAACGGCGCGAGCGGTTTGTGTCCCTGTGTCATGATGTCGACGTGCAAAAGCTGACCTTTGAGGCCTATATGAACAAGAAACTGGTCAAGGCCCGTCCCTTGGCGCACCTGAAAATCGGGATCAAGAACCTCGCCCATCTGACACGCATCGTATCACCGCTACGCACATGACAATTATGATCCCGGCCTGGGAAAACGGCAAACTTCAGCCAGTCGAAAAGCTCGACGCGCATCAGCGCGGCCTAAAACACAAGGCCGTCAGCGTCTTTGTAATGAACCGCGGGCGGGTTTTGATCCAACAGCGGGCAATGGGCAAATACCACACGCCCGGTCTTTGGGCGAATACCTGCTGCACCCATCCCGAATGGGATGAGGACGCAACCGACTGTGCCGTGCGGCGGCTGGATGAGGAGTTGGGGATCACGGGCCTTTACCCCGCGCATCGCGATCAGATCGAATACCGCGCCGACGTCGGCAACGGGCTGATCGAACACGAAGTCGTCGAAGTCTTCGTGGCCGACGCGCCAGACGATCTGAAAGTCGTCCCGAACCCTGACGAAGTCATGGCAACCCGCTGGGTCGATTTCTACGACCTGCGGGCAGATATCACGCGACACCCTGCGCAATATACGCCCTGGGTGCGGATTTACCTGCGTGACCATACCAACGCGATCTTCGGAGACCTGATGCGCGTCGGCTGACCCATTCCGTTTCCGGCTGTGTGATGCTATGCGCGGCAAAACAACGGAAGACGGGCGCTATGGCACTTTGGGTATTCGGATACGGCTCTCTCTTGTGGGATCCCGGCTTTACACCGGCCCGCAAAGTGAAAGCACGCCTGCTGGACTATCACCGCAGCTTTTGCATGCTGTCGATCCACCATCGCGGATCGCAGGACGACCCCGGACTGGTTCTCGCACTCGACAAGCAGGCGGGCGGGCAGTGCACGGGTGTGGCCTTTGAAGTGCACACAGACGAGGAAGAAACCGTCCTTGCAATGCTGCGGGAACGCGAACTGATTTCTTCGGCCTATTACGAGGATACCGTCGATCTGGTCACAGACGACGGCCAGTCAATCAGCGCGCTGGCCTACATCATCAACCGCGATCACGTCCAATACTGCCAGTTCGACCTCGAGAAACAGGCGCGGATCATTGCAAACGCCGTGGGCGGCCGGGGCCCGAATACCGAATACCTGTACAACACCGCCGCCCACCTCGACGAGCTTGGGATCCGTGACGACGAAATGGCATGGCTTGTGCAGCGCGTTCGTGCCTTGCAAGCAACATAAATCTGCCCTGATTTTGTTAGGCTTTGCCACTAGGACCCCATATGCTGTTATGCAACGCAGCGAGGAAATCGAGATAAGGACGCATAAAGGTGTCTGAGAAACGCCCGGCAAAGATACAGGCCCAATTTTCACAGCCTATCCGCCAGCTTCTGTTCATGCTGGTCGCCATCGGTCTTGTCGCTGCCGGGTTCTATCTCGGGCAGGACCAGATCATCGCGATCTTCCAGTCCAACCTCTACCTGAACGGTGTGATCTTCGGTGTCTTCGTTCTGGGTGTTCTCTCGTGCTTCAATCAGGTCTTTCTTCTGATGAACTCGGTGCGCTGGATCGAGCGGTTTGCCCGCGAAGCCGGCGGTCATTCCTATAGCGCCGCACCTTCCCTGCTGGCCCCACTGGCCACGCTCTTGCGCCAGCGCGGTGCACGGACACAGGTCTCTTCATCTTCTGGTCGGTCCATTCTGGACTCCGTCGGCCAGCGGATCGACGAAGACCGCGAAATCACACGCTATATCGGTAACGTCCTGATTTTCCTCGGCCTCTTGGGGACATTCTACGGTCTGGCGACAACTGTCCCGGCACTGGTTGAAACCATCCGATCGCTGAACCCGGGCGAAGGCGAATCCGGCGCGGACATCTTTGCGCGCCTGCAATCGGGTCTGGAAGCACAGCTCGGCGGCATGGGCACGGCCTTTTCCAGCTCGCTGCTCGGTCTTGCGGGGTCTCTGATTGTGGGGCTTCTGGAACTGTTTGCAGGGCACGGTCAGAACCGGTTCTACCGCGAGCTTGAGGAATGGCTCTCGACCATCACCCGTATCGGGATCGACGGCGAAGACGGCGCCCCCGCCGACATGAGCGCAATGGGCGCCTTTGTCGAACAACTGGGCGAGTTGATGGACACCATCCAGATGATGATGGGACAAGCCGATGCCGACCGCGAAACCAATGAGGCGCGGTTCCAGGCCCTCGCCAGTGCCATGCAACAGATGGCCCAGAACGAGACTGCCAGCAGCAATACATCCCTTCTCGAACGGGTGGCACAGGGTCAGGAAGCCCTGATCAAGAAACTGAATGACAGCGGCATGGAAGGCATCGACGCCGAAAGCCGGATGCGACTGCGGTCCATCGACGTGCAACTGCTACGCATTCTCGAGGAAATGTCGGCAGGCCGTCAGGAAAGCATCGCCGACCTGCGCGGCGATCTTGTCAACCTCGCCAACGCGATCAAGAGCCGGGGGTAACCCATGGCGCTAAGCCGCAGGAAATCCAACAGGGTCCAGAATGCGATCTGGCCGGGCTTCGTGGATGCGATGACCGGTCTGCTGCTGGTCCTGATGTTTGTCCTGACGATCTTTATGGTGATCCAGTTCGTGCTCCGCCAACAAATCACAGGACAGGAAACCGAGCTTGACCAACTCAGCAGCGAGGTCGCGGCTCTTGCGGCGACCCTCGGGCTCGAGCGCGACCGGAGTGCGGCGCTCTCATCCGATCTCGATGCCGCCAATGCCGAAGCCGAGCGGCAGGCGGGACGCATTGCCGCGCTGATCGCCGAACGGCAGGCACAGGATCAGGCCCTCGCACAGGCACAAAGCCAGATCACGCAATTCGAAGCACAGGTTGCGGGCCTACTGACCGAACGGTCCGACGCGCTGGCGCAAATTGCCGATCTTGAGAACACGCAATCCGAACTGCTGTCGGAACAAGAGGCCCTGAACCTCGCCCTCGCCCAGGCCCGTAGCGAGATCGACGCCGGCATCGAAGCCGCACGCCTTGCCGCCGCCCGCCGCGAGGCGCTCGAGGCACTGGTCGCCGATCTTGAGGCCGAAACCGCAGCACAGGAAGAAGCCATCACAGACCTCGAGGCCGCCGCGCTGGTTGATGCCGCTGCCGCCGAAGCCCTGCGCGAACGGCTTGCCAATGCCGATACCGAACTTACGGCAATGACGCTCAACCTCGAACGGCAGCGGCAAGAAGCCGAGGATACCTTGACCCTGCTCGCCGCCGCACAGGCCGCACAGGCAGAACTCGACCGGTTGCGCACCTCACTTTCGGACGAAAACAACAGTCTCGAAGTCCAGCTGGCCGAAGCCCGCGCCCGCATCGCCCAACTTGAAACAACCCAGAACACGACCGCAAGCGAAGCACAAAGGCAGGCCGAACTGCTTGCCATCGCGAATGCCGCCCTTGCCGCAGAAGAGGCGCTATCTGCTGAAAGCCAGCGACAGGTTGCGCTGCTGAACGAACAGATCACCGAATTGCGGACTCAGGTGGGCAACCTGCAATCGCTGCTGAACCTTGCCGAAGAAGCCGACCGCGAGGCACAGGTGCAGATCGAAACACTGGGCGCGCAGTTGAACACTGCCTTGGCCCGTGCCGTGTCCGAAGAACGCCGCCGCATCGCGCTGGAAGAGGCCGAGCGTATCCGACTGGAAGAAGAAGCCGCGCGTCTGGCAGAAGAGGCCGCACGCCTTGCCGCTGAAGCCCAGAACCTCGAACGGTTCCGGTCCAACTTCTTTGGCGAACTGCGCCAGATCCTCGAAGGTCAGGAACGCGTCCGCATTGAGGGCGACCGCTTTATCTTCAACTCCGAAGTTCTTTTCGCACAAGGCAGCGCAGACCTTTCACCCGCAGGCGAGGCCGAAATTGCAGGGATCACCGAACTTCTTTCCGGCATTGCCTCGCAAATCCCCGACGGGATCGACTGGCTGATCCGCGTGGACGGACACACCGACAACATCCCGATCAGCCCCGGCGGTCGCTTTGCTGACAACTGGGAGCTGTCACAGGCCCGCGCCCTGTCGGTTGTGCGCTTTATGTCCGAAGACCTTGGCTTTGACCCCCGCCGCCTTGCCGCCAACGGTTTCGGGGAATTCCAGCCGCTCAACCCGCTGGACACCCCAGAGGCCCGCGCACAGAACCGCCGGATCGAGTTGAAGCTGACCGAACGCTAGGCTTCGATGTCCTTGATCATATCGACGCGGGTGCCGTGACGGCCCCCTTCGAATTCGGCATCGAGGAAGGCATCGACGATATCCAGCGCCAGCATGTCACCGACCACGCGTGCACCGATAGACAGCATGTTCGCGTCATTGTGCTGGCGGATCATCCGGGCCGAGAATGTATCCATGCAGACGCCGCAGCGGATACCCTTGACCTTGTTGGCCGCCATCATGATGCCCTGACCGGTGCCACAGAGGATGATCCCCAGTGCACAGTCACCCGAGGCAACTAGCCGCGCGGCAGCTTCACCATGCTTGGGATAATGCGTGCTCTCTGGGGTGGTCGGGCCGATGTCCACAACCTCGTATCCTTTTGTCTCGACATGGGCCGCGATGGCGGCGCGCAGATCGAGTGCGGCATGATCGCTGGAAAGAACGATGCGCGTTTTGGCAGGCATGACAGTGGTCCCTTTGACAAAAATCGGCTTGCGCGCCTTGGACCAGTTTCCCCATGTCAGGTCAAACAAAAAACCCGCCGCAATCACTTGCGACGGGTCTGATTGGAAATGGCGTCGGCCTAGTCGGCTGTCAGCAGCGGTGGCTTGTTGCCCCCGCCGGTGATCTTGCCCGGTCCCGGCTCTTCAAAGCGCAGGTCAAGCGCGCCTTTCTTGACGCCAACCTTGACGATACCGCCCTTCACCAGCTTGCCGAAAAGCAGTTCCTCGGCCAGCGGCTTTTTGATGTGTTCCTGAATGACGCGGCCAAGCGGACGCGCCCCCATCTTTTCATCATAGCCCCTTTCGGCCAGCCATTCGGCGGCAGCCGGTGTCAGTTCGATATGGACATTGCGGTCGATCAGTTGCGCTTCAAGCTGGAGGACGAATTTCTCGACCACCTGCATGATGACCTCTTTCGGCAGCGCGCTGAAGCTGATCACGGCATCCAG
>CAZOMZ010000043.1:0-10470 GCA_964581065.1 uncultured Loktanella sp.
AATGCGCACAACGCGCGGCTACAAGCGGATTGATGTGATTTATCGGCGGGTCGATGATGACTTTCTCGACCCGTTGACCTTCAACCCGAATTCGATGTTGGGCGTGCCGGGCATCATGGATGTCTATCGTGCAGGCAATATCACGATCGCGAACGCACCGGGGACGGGCATCGCCGACGACAAGGCGATCTATAGCTATATCCCTGACATTGTGCAGTTCTACACTGGCGAAAAGGCGATCCTGAAAAACGTCGAGACCTATCGTTGTTCGGAGCCCGATACACTGGCCTATGTGCTGGACAACCTGTCCGAGCTGGTTGTGAAAGAAGTGCACGGGTCAGGTGGCTACGGGATGCTTGTTGGCCCTGCTGCAAGCAAGACCGAACTGGCGGACTTTGCGGAAAAGCTGCGCGCCAACGCCGCAAACTATATCGCGCAACCGACCTTGTCGCTTTCGACCTGTCCGATCTTTACCGATGCAGGGCTTGCACCGCGCCACGTTGATCTGCGCCCGTTTGCGCTGGTTTCACCCGAGGGGGTGAACATCACGCCGGGCGGCCTGACGCGCGTCGCACTCACCGAGGGCAGCCTTGTGGTGAACTCATCGCAAGGCGGCGGCACAAAAGACACTTGGATATTGGAAGACTAACATGCTGGGAAAAACCGCAGGCGGTCTTTACTGGATGTTCCGTTCGCTTGAACGGGCCGAGAACACGGCGCGTCTTGTCGACGCAGGATTTCGGATCGCCCTAACACGTTCAAACAGTGCTGAATCCGAATGGCGTTCCGTCATTGCAACATCGGCAGCAACACAGGCCTTTGAGGCCCGCTATGACCGCTACGACAGCGAGCAGGTGGTCAATTTCCTGCTGCGCGATATCGAAAACCCGAGCTCTGTGCTCTCGGTAATCAAATCCGCCCGGGACAATGCCCGTTTGGTGCGGACGGCCCTGACAACCGAAGTCTGGACCAGCGTCAACGAGACATGGATGGTGCTGACCAAACTGCTCAAGGATCCGATCCCGCAGACAGAACTGCCCGCAGTCTTGGCGTCGATCCGGCAGCAATCGGCCGTTGTGCGCGGTGCCTTGCATGGCACGATGCTGCGCAATGACATCTATGATTTCTGCCGGTTGGGCACTTTCGTGGAGCGGATGGACAGCACGGCACGGATCGTCGATGTGAAATACTACGCGCTGTTGCCTGCGTCGTCGTTTGTGGGCAGCCGCCTTGATAACGTGCAGTGGGAAACCATCCTGCGTTCCGTTTCGGCGCACCGGTCCTTCCGCTGGGCGGTGGATGAAGATTTCACAGCACCCGCAATAGCGAGCTTTCTGATCCTTGACGGACGCATGCCGCGTTCGCTGCGCTTTTGTGCGGGGAAACTGATCGACAACCTGAACTATCTGGGGATGGATGACGAGACGCCGAAGCCGTCGCAGGTTCTGGCAAAGCAGCTCTACGAGAGGCTGAAAGACCGCGACATCGCTTCGATCTTTGACGAAGGTCTGCACGAGTTCCTGACCAGCGTGATCAATGACAACGCGCGGATCGGCCAGCAGATCGAAGAAGATTACAGGTTCAATAGCTAGATGCAGCTGAAGATTCGCCATACGACAACCTACCGCTATGACCTACCGGTTGTTTATGCGTTGCAGAAAGTGCGCCTGCGCCCGCTGCAGTCGCATGTCCAGCAGGTCAGTGACTGGGATCTCGACATTTCCGGTGGCACGGTCGAGGCGCAATATATCGACCAATACGGCAATCACGTTGATCTTGTGAATGTCGAACGCGATGCGACCCAAGTGACCATCACCGCCAGCGGGACGGTGAATACACACAACACGCATGGCATCTATGGCACCGTCTATGGTCGCGCCCCGTTGTGGCATTTCCAGCAACCGACCGCAGCGACCGCACCGTCCAACGATATTCGCGATCTTGTCGAGGATCTTGTTTCGGCGACCGACCGGATCGACGCCTTGCATCGCTTGTCCTCTCGTGTGCTACAGGCAATCCCTTACCAGATCGGCGTCACCCACTCGGAAACCACAGCCCAAGAGGCGATGGCGGGTGGTGCGGGCGTTTGTCAGGATCATGCGCAGGTCTTTATCGCCGCGGCGCGCGCGGCAGGTCTGCCCGCGCGTTATGTGAGCGGCTATCTGATGATGGATGACCGCGTTGATCAGGACGCGACCCACGCTTGGGCAGAAGCCCATGTCGATGGTCTTGGGTGGGTCGGTTTCGACATCTCGAACGGGATGAGCCCTGACGAGCGTTACGTCCGCATCGCCACGGGCCGTGATGCCCGTGACGCCGCCCCTGCGGAAGGTCTCAGAATGGGCGATGCGAGCGAACATATGATTGTATCCTTACAGGTTCAGCAGTAGAGATCGCTGGTCAGGAATCTTAAGGCACCCCGCGCATGACTTACTGCATCGGCCTGCGGCTCGACAAAGGTCTCGTCTTCATGTCCGACACGCGCACCAGCGCGGGCGTGGACAATTTTGCGACCAGCAAGAAGATGTTCACCTGGTGCGTGCCGGGCGAGCGGATGATCACTGTGATGACTGCGGGCAATCTTGCCACAACGCAGGCGGTGATCAGCCTTCTGGAAGAGCGGTCAAAAACCAAGGAAGACCGCGATCCGAGCATCCTGCAGGAAGAAACCATGTTTCAGGTGGCCCGTCTTGTGGGCGCCACCTTGCGTGAAGTGATCGACGAGACCACCAATGAAGGACAGCTCAAGCAGGACCAGTTTGCGGCCTCGCTGATCCTTGGTGGTCAGATCAGGGACGGCAAACCGACGGTCTTTTTGATCTACCCGCAGGGCAATTTTATCGAGATCACCGACGATACGCCGTTCTTCCAGATTGGTGAAACCAAATACGGCAAGCCGATCCTCGTGCGGGCCTATGATCGGGACATGAGCTTTGAAGAGGCACTGAAGCTGCTACTTGTGTCCTTTGATTCAACCGTAAAATCAAATCTTTCCGTAGGCTTGCCGTTCGATCTTCAGGTCTACGAGGAAGACAGTTTTGAAGCGGGTATCACGCGGCGGATCGACGAAAACGACCCTGTTTATCAGGCGATTTCGAAGGGTTGGGGTGACGCGCTGAAAGAAGCATTCCAGCATCTGCCTGCCTACAAGCTTTAGCGCAGGTCGTTGGCCCTGATGTATTCAAGAAAAGCATCCAGCGCTGCCTGATCGGGGTCTTGCCCCGTAAAACCTCTCAAGTACGGACCAAGGCGCGACATGCGCAGGTCCATCGGTTCGGCCACTTTCAGGGCGTGATAGCCAAGCTGCATGAAATAGAGGATGCGCGCGCGTGCATCAGCCTCGGCCTGCAGGTAACCGTGACGGGCAAACATGCCAACAACCGCGTCAAGCCGCGCCGCATCAGCCGCATCGATCCGTGCGCGCAGGTCAGGATCGCGGCGCGCCCATTCGCGGACGGCAAAATCAAGGCCGGTGTCAAAGATCGCCGGATTCACAAAGCAGCGGAAAAAGTTGCAGAGTGCTTCTGTGATGTTCCCGGACGGGGCGGCGCAATGGGCGATCAGGCGCGCTGTGTTGCGCTGGTCCCATTCATCCAAAAGCGCATCCAGCAGGTCCTGACGGTTGCCAAAGTACCAGTAGAAACTGGACCGCGATACGCCAAGCCGGTCCGCCATGCCAAGGATCTTCACCTCTGCCACACCATCATTGACCAGAATATCCCGCGCGATGTTCAACCAGTCATTGCGCGTCACTTTTGTGTGCGGCGCAAGCTGTTCGGCATCAGGGTTGTTCCGGTCAAGAAGGGGGGCGGCGCGGGTCATTGTCAGCTTTCGGGTGGCGCACCGCCAGCGGCGCTGCGTTTGGCGATGAAGGATTGCAGTTCTGCGGCGCGGTCCGGATCTACTGTGACGTTTGGCTCGCTTTCCAGAATGCGCTGCCAGACGGCTGTGGCGCGGGTCGAGGCATCTTGTCCGCCACGCTCGGACCAAGTTCCGAAATTTGCATAGTCATGCACGACGGGTTCATAGAATTCGGTGTTGTAGCGGGCCATGGTTTGCGCCGTGGCGAAGAAGTGGCCGGAAGGTGCGACCTCGGCCAAAGCGTCGAAGCCGATTTCAGCGGTGCCTGCCGCGGCACCGGCGCAGAGTTCGGCAATCATGTTGAGAACCTCAACATCAGTGATCAGCTTTTCGTAGGAAACAGACAATCCGCCTTCCAGCCAGCCAGCCGAATGGATGATCACCGATGCGCCCGCAAGCAGGCATCCCCATAGCCCCAGCTGGTTTTCGTTGGCAGCCTGCACATCGTTGAGGTTGGATGCCGAACCTGCCGCGCTGCGCCATGGAAGCCCCAGATAGCGCGCCATTTGCCCTGCAGCGAGCGAGGCTTGGAAATGCGCCGGTGTGCCAAATGCGGGCGCGCCGGATTTCATGTCGACGTTGCTGGTGAACGTTCCATAGCAAACCGGTGCCCCGGGCTGGACAAGCTGGGTCAGGGTGATTGCAGCCAACACCTCGGTATGGCTGAGCGTGATGGCCCCTGCGACCGTGATCGGTGCCATCGCGCCCATCAGTGTAAACGGCGTGATGATCGACAGTTGGCGCGCGCGCGCAAAGTCGATCAATCCTTGCGCCATCGGAATGTCCAGCGTCCGGGGGCTGTTGGTGTTGATGATGGTATAGCAATGCGGATTGGCCGCGAAGGCGTCATCGCTGAGCCCGCGAAAGGCCTGCAGCATTTCAAAGCTGTCGATGACCTGCGGTGTCCCGCGCGAGAAGAAGAACGGAAACTTGTCAGTCAGGGTCAGCTGCGCCTCGACCGTGAAGTAATGGCGCAAGTGGGTCGGGACATCCTGTGGTTCGACCAGAGGCGAGACCATCTGGAACACATCGAAGTGCTGTGTCAGCCGTGTCAGTTCACGAAAATCGCGGCCCGTTCCGGCACGACGCCCGCGCACCAGATCGGTGCAATTGGGCGCGCCCGCACCGGGTTGGAATGTCAGCGCGCCCAGCGCCATGTGGAAATCGCGGTGCTCTGCCCCTGCCTTGCAATCAAAGGCTCGCGGTGCCGAGGCAAGCGCCGCCGCGACCAGATCGCGCCCGATAAACACCATCTGTTCGTCTTCGTCGACACCTGCACCAGCCTTGGCAAAGATGCGCCGTGCCTCTGGCAACAGGACTTTGACGCCCAATTCTTCGAGGGTGCGCAGGCTAGTTTCGTGCATGTTTCCGATTTCATCGTCGGAAAAGACGTTCATCACCGGAAACGGGTTCTGTAATTGGCGATAGTTGACCTTGCGCAGTGACGGGGGCGGCCCTGAGGGTCGGCCCCGTCTGCGGGGTTGATGCGGGGGTGACACCACTAGCCCCGCATCGCCTGACCCGAGGGGTCATAGGGCGAGGGTGCAATCACCTTGGCCGCGCGCGCGACACCGACGATGTGAACGGTCAGGTCCGTGCCAACGGCGGCCAGATCGCTGTCGACCATCGCCATTGCAAGGGAAAGACCCGTAGTGTGCCCGTAGCCACCTGAGGTGACAAAGCCCACCCGTTTTTCGTCCCTCCAGATCGGCTCATAACCGCTGGCGTCGGCGCCATCCGCGTCAATTTGCAGGGTGACAAGCCGTTGTGCCGGCCCATTGCCGTCCCGTTCGGCCATCGCCGCCGCCTTGCCGACAAAGTCAGGCTTGGTCCAGTCAATCCAGCGGTCCATACCCGTCTGTGCGGCGGTGTAAGCTTGGGTGAATTCCGCGCTCCAGATGCCAAAGCTTTTTTCCAGCCGCAGCGAAAGCAATGCGTTGAATCCGTATTCGCCGATTCCGAGGTCCGCACCTGCCGCCAGCAACGCCCTGCGCAGCCCCGCGTGTTCGGCAGCCGAGCAGTGGATTTCATAGCCCAACTCGCCCGCAACGGACAGGCGGCCGACCTTGCAGCGGTAAAGCCCGAGGTCCAGCGTGCCGCAGCCCATAAAGGGCAGGGCGCTGACATCCTGATCCGTCAGCTTCTCAAGCACCTTGCGGCTGTTCGGGCCTGCCAGTGAGAACCCGACAGTCGCATCAGAGATGTCGTTTACGGCGACATCAGTGAACCCGTCCATGTGGTCGTGAAACCAGCGCATATGCCATTCGCGCAAGTAGTAGGACCCCATGATCCACCAAGTCCCGTCGCCCCAGTTAAAGACGGTCAGGTCACCTTTCATCTTGCCTTCGGACGACAGCATCGGCGCAAGGCGGGCGCGACCGGCTGCGGGCAGTTTTGAGGCCATGACGTGATCCAGCCATGCTTCGGCCTGTGGTCCTGTGACCTCGAACCGCGAAAAGCCCGAGATGTCGAGCAGCCCGACAGTCTCGCGCACGGTCTTGCATTCGGCTGCGACAATCTCATGCGCGTTGGAACGTTTCAGGGTCGGGGTTTCAACAAAGTCCGGCGAAGGCGCAAAGTAGAGCGGTGTTTCAAGACCGTAGCTCACCCCCCAACGGCAGCCCGCCGCTGTCATATCCGCATAGGCAGGGGCCATTTTCAGCGGGCGTCCTGCAGGCAGTTGTTCATTGGGGTAGGTCATCACAAAGCGGCGCGAATAGAACTGCCCGGTGGTTTCCTTGATGAACCGCTTGTTCTGGGCGTAGTCGCCATAACGGGCGACATCCATGCCGAACACGTCCGTTTCGGGTTCCCCGTGGATCATCCATTCGGCCAGTGACTTGCCGACACCGCCACCCTGCAGGAACCCTGCCATGACCGCACAAGCGCACCAGTAGCCCGGCTTGCCACGCACCGGTCCGACCAGCGGGTTGCCATCAGGTGAGAAGGTGAAAGCACCGTTGACCCATGTCTTGACGCCCACCTCTTGCAGGGCCGGATAACGTTCGAACCCGAGGATCAGTTCTTTCTCAATCCGGTCGAGGTCTTCCTGTTGCAACTCGAATCCGTAGTCCCAAGGCGCGCCATCCATGTTCCAGTGGTCGTGGTCGACCTCATAGATGCCCAACAGGATGCCTTTCTGGTCCTGCCGCATGTAGGTGAACCCTTCGAGATCCACGGTCATGGGGACTTCGAAGTCGAGAGCCTCCAGTTCGGGGATCGTGTCGGAAATCAGGTAGTGGTGGTTGAGCGGCGACACAGGCAGTTCGATGCCCGCCATGCGGCCCACCTGCTTGGCCCAGAGACCGGCGGCATTGACGACATGCTCGGTCTGGATCGTGCCTTTCTCGGTGACAATCTCCCAGCCGTCCGCTGTCTGGTTGAGTTCCAGCACGCGATTGTTCTCGACGATTTCGGCGCCGTATTTCTTGGCGGCACCTGCATAGGCATGCACGGTACCTGTCGTGTCGACATAACCTTCACGGTCGGCCCACATGCCGCCCAGAAGGCCGTCGGTGGATATGATCGGGCAGAGCTCTTTGGCTTCTTCGGGGGTAATCAGCCGGCAATCCTCGATGCCGATCGACTGGAAGGTGCGATAGGCCGATTGCAGCCATTCCCAACGGTCTGGCGTGCCGGCGAGGGTAATGCCGCCCGTCATGTGAAGACCGATGGATTGGCCACTTTCCTTTTCGATCTCTGACAAGAGGTCAATCGTATAGGCCTGCAGGCTGGCAATATTGGGATCGGCGTTGAGCGCATGGATGCCACCGGCGGCGTGCCAGCTGGACCCGGCGGTCAGGACCTTGCGTTCGATCAGCAGCACGTCCTTCCACCCGAACTTTGCCAGATGATAAAGCACCGATGTGCCCACAACACCCCCGCCGATCACGACGGCCCGATAATGCGATTTCATTGTCCCCAATCCTCTCTGCAGGGCAGTTGTCGCCCCCGTCTGAACACCTATGTCCAGACTATCGACAGGTCTGTACAGTTCTGTCTAGGCATGGATGCGAAGCACCAGTGTCGTTTTTCGACACGGTTGCCTGTTGAATTGGGGGGTAATGGCGGAGAGACAGGGATTCGAACCCTGGGTGGACTTGCGCCCACAACGGTTTTCGAGACCGCCCCGTTCGACCACTCCGGCACCTCTCCGCGGGGGTCTGGGCGGAGTTACTGTGCCAGCCACAACTTCGCAAGAGGCAATCAGCGGAATTCCTGACATTTGCGTGGGCGGGCTTGGAAAGACGGGGCAGGGATCATATCGTTCCGGTCAAAGACAACAGGCAGGGATCGCATATGTTCCATCACAGGCTCATCACATCAATTGCGGCCGCTTTGTTTGCGGCACCCGTGATTGCGCAGGATCGCGAAGCGCAGATCGATGCCCTTTATCAGGCGCTTGGCCTGCCCGAGATCATCGCCATCATGCAGGAAGAGGGAATTGACTACGGCAATGAGCTGGGAGCCGAGATGTTCCCGGGCGCCAGTGGCGCGGACTGGCAGGATGCAGTGACCGCAATCTACGACATTTCGGTGATGAACGAAGAAGTCCGTGGCGCTTTTGGCGAGGCGATCATGGATGATGACGTCGAGGGTATGCTTGCGTTCTTCACCTCGGACAATGGCCGCCAGATCATCGACCTGGAAGTCAGTGCCCGTCGCGCAATGCTGGATCCCGCAGTCGAAGAGGCCAGCCGCGAGGTTGCCGCCGTGCAGGTCATGGATGAAACCGCGCGTTTTCTGGCAATCCGTGATTTTGTGGACACCAACGACCTGATTGAAAGCAATGTCGTGGGTGCCCTCAACTCCAGCTATGCGTTTTATATGGGATTGATCGACGGTGGGGTGATGCCACCCGATGTGACACCGGAGTCCGCCCTGCAAGAGGTTTGGGCGCAAGAGCCCGACATCCGCGCCAATACGACGGAATGGGTTTATGCCTTTTTGCTTTTGGCCTATCAGCCCCTGTCCGATGACGAACTGGCCGCTTATCAGGCCTTCTCTGAATCCCAGGCAGGGGCCGATCTGAATGATGCGCTGTTTCTTGCCTTTGACGGCATGTTTGAGGACATCTCGCGCGCCTTGGGGTTGGCGTCTTCCCGTTTCATGCTGACACAGGAACTATAGGTTTTGGTGCCGTCCGCGCATGGCACCATGCCAAACAAGAAAAGTCTCAATTCATGAAACCTCGCTTGATCTTCGTCGCTCCACTGGCATTGGCAGCCTGTCTCGAAACGGCTCCGGTGGCCGAAGATAGTGGTCTGGCCGCCGGTGATCCCGGTCTGGCCGAGCTGACTTTACGAGAGTGCGCTGTCTATTACGCAGCCAGCGCGGCGCTTGAGGCCGAAGGGCGCAATGCCCCGTCGCGTCTGACACGTGGCTGCCCAGACGAGGCGGCGGGGCGGCAGGTCGATATCTCGCCAATGGTCAGCCCTCCGCCGATGATGTCAGGCTACCCCACGGCGCTTGATGCACGCCTGCGCGCCCGCGGTGTTCCGGACGATCTGGCAGACGCGATTTCGCAGTCAAAGGCGTTCTGGGATCTTGTGGCGCGGCGGGATTCGATCCTCGCGGGGTTCTAGCCTGCGTAGAGCATGAGTGTCGTAACCAATGCGCCGGGGGCGTTCTGGTAAAGCGTCTGGTCGGCACGAAGCTGGATCAAGCGGGCAGGGCGGTCCTGTGGCGGAACACCTGCCAGATCCATTGCCCGCGTGACTGTCGGGCCACCGCCGGTGCTGATGTCGCCCAGAATTGCGGTGTGATTGGTTTTGACAAAGACCTCGACCTCACCGCGATGGGCGGAATGTGCAGCGGTCTGGCTTGCGAGATCGAAAGGCTGTATCAGCGGCATCTGCGCCTCGGCGCAAGCGGCAAGTGGGATCAATGTGATCAGGATCCTACGCATGGTGTGACTGCTCTTATTTTGGCTTGACTTATAAGGGTATTGGTCAGATAAGCCGCCATCTCTGCAAGGCTCTTGCAGGGGCATAAGCTTAAATACGCCCAAGGGCGCGCTGTCCACAGGTACCAAACGCCGGATAAGACCGGGGCCTCAGAGACGCGGAAAATGAAGGAAGAACATATGTTTGCGGTTCTGAAAACCGGCGGCAAGCAGTACAAAGTCGCAGCTGGCGACGTCCTGCGTGTCGAAAAGCTGGCAGCAAATGCCGGCGACAAAGTCCAGTTCAACGAGATTCTCATGGTCGGTTCGACCGTTGGCACACCACTGGTTGCCGGCGCGGGCGTTCAGGCCGAAGTGATCGACCAGATCAAAGGCGAGAAGACCATCAACTTCGTCAAGCGCCGCCGTAAGCACGGTTCGCAGCGCAAGAAGGGTCACCGTCAGCAACTGACACTGGTCCGCATCTCCGAGATCCTTGAAAAAGGTGCGGACAAGTCGGGCGTCATGGCTGCTGTTTCCGGCGCTGGTGTGGTTGCTGCTCCTGCTGCTGCCAAGCCTGCCGCCAAGAAAGCTGCACCAAAGAAGGCCGCTGCCCCCAAGGCAGAAGCCGCCGCTGGCGCAGACGATCTCAAGCAGCTGTCGGGTGTTGGTCCTGCACTGGAAAAGAAGCTGCATGAAGCCGGCGTGACAACATTCGCCCAGAT
>CAZOMZ010000044.1:0-10388 GCA_964581065.1 uncultured Loktanella sp.
GCGCAGATCGTGGGTGATCAAGACGCCTGTGAAAGGTTCCTGTGCCTTGACCTCATGCATGGTCTGCCAAAGGTCTTCGCGGGTGAAAGCATCCAATGCGCCGAAGGGTTCGTCCATGATCAGCACTTCGGGCTTGTGCACGATGGACCGGCAGAGCGAGGCGCGCTGGCGCATCCCGCCGGACAATTCGGACGGGCGCTTGTCTTCAAATCCGGTGAGGCCGACCAGATCCAGCAGTTCCATCGCGCGGGCTACGCGGTCGGCGCGGGGCATGCTGGGGGCGACGATTTCCAGTGGCAGGATCACGTTTTCAAGGATGGTTCGCCATTCCAGCAACACTGGGTTCTGAAACGCCATGCCGACGGTCTTGCGCGGGGATTTCACACGCTCGCCATGCAGCCAGACTTCGCCCTGATCGGGTTTCATCAGGCCCGCGACCAGCCGCGTCAGGGTGGATTTGCCACAGCCCGAAGGGCCGACGACGGCGGCGAATTCGCCCTCAGGGACCGAGAGGTTCAGATCATCGAGGACCGGTAGCGGTCCGTTCGGGGTCTGATAGGCGTGGGTGACGCCCTTGATTTGAATGAGATCAGTCATGCGGTGCGGCGCCCGCCCCGCAGGGCAGGCGCCTGTCCTTGATTACTGCAGCATCAGCGCGTCGGCGGCTGGCAGGTAACTTGCGTCAAAGTAGAGCGACATATCGGGTTCGTTGGTGAACTCGTAGACCGATTTGGTCTGCTCGATTGCAGCGGCCATGCGATCGGCATCCACGCCACCCATGCCGTTTGCGACGACATAGTCGGTCAGTACGTTGGCATCGATTGCCATCTGCAGACGCTCGGTCTCGAGACCCGCATCGGCAGCTGGGTTACGTTCGATCAGCGATTCAACGGCTGTGGCCGGATCGGCAATCGCTGCTTTCCAACCAGCGGCAACCGCACCGAGGAAGCCGGTGACAACCTCTGGGTTGGCGGCGGCAAAGTCGGTGTTGACGATGATTGCGTTGCCGTAAAGCTGCACACCGTGATCCGCCATCAGGATGACGCTGATGTCATCGGCAGGCACGCCCAGGCGCTTGAGGTTCAGCGTCGAGGAGAACGAGAAGCCGGTCACAGCTGCAACCTGACCTTCGGCCAGCATCGGCTCGCGGGTCGGGAAGCCGACGGGCTCGACCGTGATCGCGCTGACATCGAGGTTGTTCTCGGCAGCAAAGATCGGGAATTGCGCCCATGCGCCATCTGGTGGCGGCGCGCCAAGCACGCGGCCTTCAAGGTCGGCAGGGGCTTCGACGCCCAGCGACTTGCGGCCGACGACGGCGAATGGCGGCTTGTCATAGACCATCATCACGGCCTTCACAGGCGCGTCGGGGTTCTGGTCGAGAAAGCGCATCAGGCTGTTGATATCGGCAAAACCGATCGGGAAGGCGCCTGTGGCCACTTTCGGGATCGCGTCGAGCGAACCGTTGCCTTCGGAGATCGTCACATCGAGGCCTGCATCAGCAAAAGTGCCGTTATCGACGGCAAGAAAATAGGGCGCTGAGGGACCTTCGAATTTCCAGTCGAGTGCGAATTGGATTTCGGTTTGTGCCTGCGCGCTTCCGGCTGCCCCGAGGACAACGAGCGACGCGGCGACGGCTGCGGATTTGATACGATTGAACAAGGCATGCTCCTTTTGACATGTGGTGCGTGAAGAGTTTTCACGCGAGGAAGGGAAGGGGAACCCGATCCGCGCTTTCCTGAAGAGACACCTTAGCTGTGATGAAATTTCAGGCAACTTATAATCGTTCCGCTATACGCTTGGGCATATGCTCGGCAATTCGTCATTTGACCGAGTCGCCGGGCGCGTCTTTTGTGCCTCGCTTTTGTGGCGGAAGGGGCGTAATTCGAAATCTATGAAGATCGTCCGTCTCGAAGACGCACAGAGCCTGCCGCTCTGGCGTCGTCCAACCTCTCTTTTGTTTGTCATGGCAATGGCCATGCCTGTTGCTTTTGCAACGTGGTCGGCGCTGCTGAACAATTTTGTCATCGAAGTTGCAGGGTTTGACGGGTCCGATATCGGGTGGCTGCACACGGTCCGCGAAATCCCGGGATTTTTTGCCATCGGTGTGATCGCCCTGATCATGTTCATTCGCGAGCAGATTCTGGGGCTGGTGGCCTTGGTCATGCTGGGGGCGGCAACGGCTGTCACAGCCGAGTTCCCGCAGATGGCGGGCATCCTGACAGTCACGATGCTGTCGTCCATCGGGTTTCATTATTACGAGACCGTCAACCAGTCTTTGCAGCTTCAGTGGATCGACAAGAAGCGCGCGCCGCAGACATTGGGCTGGATTCTGTCGGCAGGATCAGGGGCGACGCTGCTGGTCTATCTGCTGATCGTTGTGACATGGGAAAGCCTCGGGCTGACTTACAGCACGGTCTATTGGCTGTCGGGAGGCTTTACAGTTGTGGTCGCGGTCATCTGCCTGCTTGCCTATCCGCAATTTGAAAGTCCGCATCCGCAAACCAAGAAAATGGTGCTGCGCAAGCGGTACTGGCTGTACTACGCGCTGCAGTTCATGTCGGGCGCGCGGCGACAGATTTTCGTGGTCTTCGCGGGCTTCATGATGGTCGAGCAGTTCGGTTTTGCCGTCGATGACATCACCAAGCTGTTCATGTTCACACTGCTGATCAACATGCTTGCCGCACCGCTTCTGGGGCGGATCGTGCAGGTCTTTGGCGAGCGGCGGGCGCTGATTGTCGAATATGTGGGCCTGTGTCTGGTGTTCTTCGCCTATGGCGGGATCTACTATTTCGGTTGGGGTGTGGTGCTGGCGACAGCGCTTTACGTCATCAACCACATCTTCTTTAGCCTCGCGCTGGCGATCAAAACCTACTTTCAGAAAATCGCTGACCCGCAGGACATTGCGCCCACAGCGGCAGTGGCCTTTACAATCAACCATATCGCGGCGGTCTTCTTGCCAGCCATGTTGGGCTACGTCTGGTTGGTCTCGCCTGGCATGGTGTTCCTGATGGCGGCGGCGATGGCGATCATTTCGCTTTTGCTGTCGCTCCTGATCCCGCGTCACCCTGCTCCGGGTCACGAAACCGTGTTTCAGGCGCGATTGGTCGCAGCGGCAGAGTAGCAAATCCTGTTGTAGTTCCTATATCTTGGCCGAACGGAAGAGGAGAGCCGCATGTTTTTCATGAACACCGCTAAGACCCAGATGGTCACGCCCGAGGCTGCCTTGCCGGGGCGCGCTGCACCGATCCCCACGGCGCAGACCCATTATGTCTATGGCACCCCGCTTCTGGCAGAGACACCTGCCGGTCTGGAAGAGGCGATGTTCGGTATGGGCTGCTTCTGGGGTGTCGAGCGGATGTTCTGGAAACTGGACGGCGTGCAGTCGACGATGGTCGGCTATGCGGCGGGCTACACGCCCAACCCGACCTACGAGGAAGTCTGCAGCGGCAAGACCGGCCACAACGAGGTTGTGCGCGTTGTCTATGATCCCAGCATCATCTCTTACGATGAACTGCTGCGCGTTTTCTGGGAAGGGCATGACCCGACCCAAGGCATGCGTCAGGGCAACGACCGCGGCACGCAATACCGTTCCGGCATTTACACTTACTCGGACGCACAGAAATCGGCTGCTCTGGCTTCGCAAGAGGCCTTCGCGCCGCGTCTGACGCAGGCCGGATTTGGCGTGATCACGACCGAGATCATTGATGCCCCGGCGTTCTATTTCGCCGAGGAGTATCACCAGCAATACCTTGCCAAGAACCCCAATGGGTATTGTGGGATTGGTGGCACAGGCGTGACCTGTCCGATTGGTGTCGGCGTCTAGCGCGCTGCGATGCGGGCACACCATATCGTCCGACTGATGATCGCGCCTGTCCTTCTGGGGCAGGCGCTTTCTGTTCGGCGCAAGGTGCAGGTGCTGCCCGAAGCCGACGGGCCGCGTCAGGGCAGGCTTGGCGACGGTCCGGCATTGCGGCTGCTTGTCATCGGTGATTCATCGGCCGCAGGCGTCGGGTCGCAAACGCAGGATGAGGCCTTGTTGGGTCAGTTGGTCCGGCGGCTGTCCGCTGTCCATTCAGTCGACTATCTTCTTCTGGCCGAGACCGGAGCCAGAACGCAGGATGCGCTGGCTTGGCTGGCGCAGATCCGCGATCCGTTTGATCTGGTGGTCACGGCGATTGGTGTCAACGATGTCACCAAGGCAACACCGCTGGGGCGCTTTCTGGAAGGGCAGTCCGCGCTCTGGCACCGCTTGCAGCATCACCACGGTGTGCAACAGATCCTAGTGTCAGGCATCCCGCCGGTCGGTCTGTTCCCCGCGCTGCCGCAACCCTTGCGCTGGGTGGTCGGTGCGCGCGCCAGCGATTTCGGGGCCGCGCTGGCGCAACTGGCGGGGGCAACCGAAGGCGTCGAACATGTGGGGTTTGATGCGGATTTTGTTGCCGACGAGATGGCATCCGATGGCTTTCATCCCGGTCCGGCGGTTTATGACAAATGGGCTGAGGCTCTTGTCGGGCGGATGCATCTGCCACACGCCTCCGCTTGACCTCGTCCTTGCGGCACCATAACCGAGAGCGGGTATCGCAGGGGGCATCCATGACGACCTATACCGCACTCACTACACTGACTGGCGAAGACCCGGCATATGCATTGGCCGATGCGCTGGAAACGCTTGAGCCCGAGCCGACAGGTGTCGGCGTCTTCGAGATCGAAGACGGGTCCGGCTTGTGGGAAGTCGCCGCCTATTTCCTGACCTTCCCTGATGCGGGCGCGCTGGCGGTTTTGTCGGCGCTGCATGATGCCAAACCGTTCAATATCTCGGAAGTGCCCGAGCAAGACTGGGTCGCCAAGGTCCAGCGCGAACTGGCACCGGTCGAAGCCGGGCGGTTCTTTGTCTACGGCAGCCATGATGCCGACAAAGTCCCACAAGACCGCATTCCATTGCTGATTGATGCGGCCATGGCCTTTGGGACGGGCCATCACGGCACGACGAAGGGCTGTCTGGAGGCCTTTGATGATCTGCTGGACAAAGGTTTCGCGGGCGGGCGCATCCTTGATGTCGGTTGCGGCACGGCGGTGCTTGCAATGGCAGCCGCGAAGGTTCTGCCAGACCACATTATTGCAAGTGATATTGATCCGGTGGCCATCGATGTTGCCAAAGCCAACGTTGCCGCAAACGGTCTGGATGGGCGGGTCAAATGTGTCGTGGCCCCCGGCTTTGATGCACCCGTTCTGACGGAGAACGGTCCTTATGAACTGATCTTTGCCAACATCCTCAAAGGCCCGCTGATCGCCTTAGCGCCCGATATGGCGCGCCATTGTGCGCAGGGCGGTTGGCTGATTCTGTCGGGAATCCTCAATGAACAGGCCGAAGAGGTTATCGCCGTTTATCAACAAAACGGGTTCAATCTGGGCCGTAGATCGGTTATTGTTGACTGGACGACGCTAGTTCTCGGCAAAAAATGACCGATTTGGGGTCACTTGGACCCCGTTTACCGTGAAACAGCTTGTCCGAGCAGGCAATCGGCCTGATTATACTACTGTTTAAGTTATTCTTGTGGAGGGTGTACCGGTGCAACCGAACGTCCCATTCGACAAAAGATTGAAGCAAATTACCCGCCGTCACGACAAGATGGCAAATGGCGTTGTGCGCTCGGTGAATTCTGACGGCCTTATTGTGGCCCGTCCGCGCGCCTATCGCCCGCGCTTTCCTCTGAAGGGTCTGATCTTTGTCCTCGCGATCGGATTCCTGTTCAAAGGCTTCCTTTTTGCTTACCTCGGCGAAGACGCCTATGCAGAGCGTGTCGCCATGCTGCAATCGGGCACTGCGATGGAGAAGGCTGGTGCCTGGGTGATGCAGGCAGACCCTGCGACCCTTGCGGTTGCCAGCGTGATGCAGATGGTGCTTCCGGAATAGTCATTTCCGCCATGCCGGAAAACGAAAAGGCCGCGCTTTTTGAGCGCGGCCTTTCGTATTGGTGACAGTGTCGCGATTAGCGCTTGATGCGCTCAGCGATCATGTCGATGTCGCCGTAGCACAGACCGATATCGTCCAGCTCGCGGGCGGTCAGCTTTGACAGCGACTTGCGTGTGACGCGTGCATCGTTCCATGCGGCAACAGCGCCGAACATCGAGACGACGAAAGAAGAGATGCGGCCAAAAGACAGGCCAGCGACGGGGCGGGTGGTTTCAAAAACGGCCATAGCCTTGTTCCTTGTTCTGGTGCTGCTGTGCAGCGCGTAATCCGATGGGCGGCATGTAGGGGGGTAAGGCCGTCGGCGCTAGTATCTTTTTTACATGGGTCATATGCATTTTCTGCATGTCTGCCGAATTCCCGAAAATTTGCGTAAAGGCCTTATTTATAAGGCCGAAATTGCGTCGCATTTTGACGCCAAGGCGGCGTATTTCTGCCTCAACCGTCATCCCGAATGCTGTGGCTGTCACGCAACGCTCTTGGTGTTTGTTCGCGTTTTGTGCTAGCGGTTTTGCAACAGAACAAAAACGTAGGGCGAGCAATGCGCATTTTGGGGATCGATCCGGGCCTGCGCAACATGGGGTGGGGGGTTATCGAGGTGTCCGGATCCCGAATCAGCCATGTTGCAAACGGTATCTGTCATTCGCAGGCAGGTGACCTTGCGCCACGGCTTTTGTCGCTGCATCAACAGCTCACCGATATCTTCGCGACCTACCAGCCGGACGAGGCTGCGGTCGAACAGACTTTCGTCAACAAGGACGGTGTTGCAACGCTCAAACTGGGGCAGGCGCGGGCCATTGCACTACTGGTGCCTGCGCAGGCGGGCGTGCCGATTGGTGAATATGCCCCCAACGCGGTGAAAAAGGCTGTGGTCGGTGTGGGCCATGCGGCCAAGCAGCAGATCGAGCATATGGTCAAGATCCAGTTGCCCGGCGTGAAACTCGCTGGTCCTGACGCTGCCGATGCCTTGGCCATTGCGATCTGTCATTCTTTTCACGCCCAATCCCACAACACGCTGGCCAAAGCCCTGGCAAAGGCGGGCGCATGATCGGCAAGATTGCAGGACGGATTGACTACCGCGCAACGGATCATGTGCTGATCGACGTCCGCGGTGTGGGGTATATCGTTTATGTCTCGGACCGCGTCATGGCGGGGCTGCCGCGCAATGGCGAGGCTGTGGCGCTTTATACCGACCTCTTGGTGCGCGAGGACAACCTGCAACTCTTTGGGTTCACCTCGCTGGTGGAAAAGGAATGGCATCGCTTGCTGATGTCTGTGCAGGGCATCGGGGCCAAAGCGTCGATGGCGATTCTGGGTACCTTGGGGGCCGATGGTGTCAGCCGCGCGATTGCGCTGGGCGACTGGAATGCGATTGCCAAGGCAAAGGGCGTCGGCCCCAAGACCGCACAGCGCGTGACGATTGAACTCAAGGACAAGGCGCCGGCGGTCATGGCTATGGGCGGCACGCTGGCCGAGGCCACGGGCGACGAGGTGATCGAAGACGCGGCTGTTGCCAAACCTGCACCCGCCCGCGCACCACGCGCGAACCCCGCCCAGGCCGAGGCGCTGTCCGCCCTTGCCAACCTTGGCTATGGCCCCGGAGAGGCGGCAAGTGCAGTGGCCGAAGCGACCGGCGCCGATCCTGATCTCGATACTTCTGCCCTGATCCGGGCGGCCTTGAAGCTGCTGGCGCCGAAGGGGTAGGGACAGATGATGCAAGAGCCCGATCCGACACTCCGTCCCGAAGAGCAACCCGAGGATTCGGACCGCGCCCTGCGGCCACAGACGCTGGACGCCTTCATCGGTCAGCGTGATGCGCGTGCGAACCTCAGCGTGTTTATCGAAAGCGCGCGCCGTCGCGGTGAGGCAATGGATCATACCCTGTTTCACGGCCCTCCGGGGCTGGGCAAGACGACGCTGGCACAGATTATGGCCCGCGAGTTGGGGGTGAACTTCCGGATGACCTCTGGCCCGGTACTGGCCAAGGCAGGTGATCTGGCGGCGATTCTGACCAATCTTGAGGCACGGGACGTGCTGTTCATTGACGAGATCCACCGGCTAAACCCTGCCGTGGAAGAAGTGCTCTATCCCGCGCTTGAAGATTTCGAGCTGGACCTTGTCATTGGCGAGGGCCCGGCGGCGCGGACGGTGCGGATCGAATTGCAGCCCTTTACGCTGGTCGGCGCCACAACCCGCATGGGTCTGTTGACCACACCCTTGCGCGACCGCTTTGGCATTCCGACGCGGCTGGAGTTCTATTCCGAAGACGAGCTGAATGAGATCGTGAGCCGCGGGGCGCGCCTCATGGGGGCACCGGCCTCGCCCGAGGGGGCACGCGAAATTGCCCGCCGCGCCCGTGGCACACCGCGCATCGCGGGGCGTTTGCTGCGTCGCGTGGTGGATTTCGCCATTGTCGAGGGTGACGGCACCGTGACGCAGGAGATCGCAGATCGGGCGCTGACGCGTCTGGGTGTCGATCATCTGGGGCTGGACAATGCCGACCGCCGCTATCTGCGGCTGATTGCGGAAAGCTATGCTGGCGGGCCTGTTGGCATTGAGACATTGTCGGCAGCGCTGTCGGAAAGCCGCGACAGTCTCGAAGATGTGATCGAGCCTTACCTGCTGCAAAAGGGTCTGATACAGCGCACCCCGCGCGGGCGGATGCTGGCGCAGGCGGCATGGACGCATCTGGGGCTGACGGCACCCAAAGGGCAGACGGATCTTTTCGGCTGAGATGCCGGACGCCTCCGGCGGGAGTATTTGAGGCAAAATGATGAGCGATACGGCATCCTATTTCACGCGATCTGACGGGAGCTATGTTTTTGCCCGATGGGGGCGACCGATTGTGCCTGTTGTCTTTGGCGTGCAGGACGAGACGCTTTCGGTCTTCAAGGGTGCGATTGAAGCGGTCGTGGCCCTTGCCGGTCACAAGATGGCCGAAACCGATCCCGAGCTTGGTGCAAACCTCATGGTCTTTTTCTGCCGCGACTGGGCCGAACTGGAGGATGTGCCACATCTGGACAGCCTTGTGCCCGATCTGAAGCCACTGGTGACGCGTCTGCATCAGGCAGATGCCAACCAGTACCGGATATTCCGTTTTGACGAAGCAGGCGCGATCCGTGCGGCATTTGTGTTTCTGCGGATGGACGACCATATGCAGACGGTCTCGGCGGATACGCTGGCGCTAAGCCAAGCGGTGCAAACGATCCTCTTGTGGTCGGACACTGCATTCATGGATGCCTCACCATTGGCGATGATCGAAGGCAATGCGGTGCTGCGTCCCGAGGTGGCGGATGTGATCCGCGCGGCCTATGATCCGGTCATGCCGTCTTTTGCCAATGACCCCAGCCACGCGCTCCGCCTTGCCGCCCGCATTCAGGTGCCGTCATGACCCACCGCTTTGCTGTCCGCGTCTACTACGAGGACACCGATCTTGCAGGGATCGTCTACTACGCCAACTACCTCAAGTTCATCGAGCGCGCCCGCAGCGAATGGGTCAAGGAACTCGGGATTGATCAGGTGCAGATGAAGGAAGACGGGCTGGTTTTTGCCGTCCGGCGTGTCGAGGCCGATTACCTGTCGCCTGCGCGTTTCGATGACGATCTTGTGGTCGAGACAAGGATGGAGCCGGGGAGCGGGGCACGGCTTGTTGTCCGGCAAGAGGTGAAACGCGGCGAGACGCTGCTGTTTTCCGCCCTCGTGACGATCATCTGCATGACGCAAGACGGTGTGGTCTCGCGCCTGCCGGCGGCGATCCGCCGGTCCGTCCATTAACCCTGCCATGATTTCGCAGATGTGATGCGGGATATATTGGATTTCCCGCGCGCATTCGCGTAATGTCGTCCCATATCAGAGCCCACGAAACGGGCCAGTGGCAGAGCAGGCAAATGGAAGCAGCACACGAATTCACCATGTGGGCGTTGTTCGCGCGCGCAACAATCACCGTCAAAATCGTCATGGTCATGCTGGTTGCAGCCTCTGTCTGGTGTTGGGCGGTGATTATCGACAAAACCTTGCAATACCGCCGGGCAAAGGCCGAGGCCGCGATTTTCGACCGGTCGTTCTGGTCGGGCGAACCGCTGGACGGTTTGTTCGAAGAGATCGGCCCTGACCCCGACGGCGCGTCCGAGAAAATCTTTGCCGCGGGGATGCTCGAGTGGCGCAGGTCGCATCGCGAGGACGGCGGGCTGATTGCCAATGCCACAGCGCGGATTGACCGCTCGATGGATGTGGCCATCGCAAAAGAGGCGGCACGACTGCAAAAGGGATTGCCTATTCTGGCCACGGTCGGCTCGACCGCACCATTCGTCGGTCTTTTCGGCACCGTTTGGGGCATCATGAACGCCTTTATCGAGATTGCCGAAGCCCAGACGACGAACCTTGCCGTCGTCGCTCCCGGCATTGCCGAGGCGCTTCT
>CAZOMZ010000045.1:0-313 GCA_964581065.1 uncultured Loktanella sp.
GCACGCGGCCCGTTTCAGGGTGGATCGGCAGGAAGATCGAATAGGTCTCGCGGCGCTCTTCGCGCAGGGATTTCAGCATGACGGCCATGATGTCGTCATAACGGGCAGCGGCACGCAGCAGCACCTCGTCGAACTGGCCCGTGCGGTAGAACTCGCGCGCGGAATAGAACTCGTACTCGAACCCGAAAGTATCAAGAAAACGGCGCAACATCGCATTGTTATGATGACCAAAGCTCTCGTGCGTGCCGAACGGATCAGGCACCGAGGTCAACGGCTTGTGCATATGCTCGGCCAGCATCTCCTGCTGGGGCAC
>CAZOMZ010000045.1:323-10364 GCA_964581065.1 uncultured Loktanella sp.
CAGATCAACTTGGTCGGAATGTCCGAAATCACCTCAAAGGCACGACGGATCATCGTGGTGCGCAGAACCTCACCGAAAGTCCCGATATGCGGCAGACCCGAAGGGCCATACCCCGTCTCGAACAGAACATACCCTTTCTCGGGGTCCTTCTTTTCATAGCGTTTGAGCAGCGCGCGCGCCTCTTCAAAAGGCCAGGCCTTTGACGTCATCGCGGCATTACGCAGGTTGCTCATGGGTTCTCTCACATCTGAATTGGCAGGCAGGAAGGCCGCCTGAACGCGCACTCCCTATTGCGAGACGCCCTGAGCGTCAATAAATGTGAAGCCTAACCAGAGGAATTGCTCATGCTCGAAGATGCCCCGATGACCGCGCAGGATGCGCTTGCTGCCCTGATGATTGCGGTCTCCGCCTCGGATGAAGACATCCGGACTGCCGAGCTCGTCCAGATGAGCAACCTTATCAATAACTTGCCGGTTTTTGCCGGATATGACCCCGAACGGCTGCCGCGCATGTCGCGCATGGTTTTCGATCTGCTGGAGCAGGTCGATGGTCTGGAGGCGCTCTTTGGGCTGATCAGGGACGCGCTGCCTGAACGGCTTAACGAAACGGCCTATGCCCTGGCGTGCGAAGTCGCAGCTGCCGACGGCCGCGTTGTAGGCCCCGAAGTGCGGATGCTGGAAGAGATTCGGGACGAACTGAACCTCGACCGGCTCCATGCCGCCGCGATCGAACGCGGCGCACGTGCGCGGCATATGACGCTTTAGGCAGGCAGCCGCAGTGCGAGATGGCTGACGATATCGCGTTGCAGCCGGCGCGCGCGGCGCCCCCAGCCCAGCGCGCCCTGCGGACGCTCTTCTCCGCTACGCTTACCTGCTTCCCTGCGGTCGATATCCGCCGAGAAGATCGCAAATGCGAGATCGCGCCCCTTTTCGGTGCGCACATAGCCTGCCAGCGATGACACGAAATTCAGCGTGCCCGTCTTCGCCCTGATGGCCATGCCGTCCCGCACGACCTCATTGCCTGCACTGTCAAAGACCCGCACTGCCCGCAGGATGGGAAACAGCTGTCCCTGCACCGCAGGCGCCGCGAGTATCCGGACCATATCGGCCGCACTGACACGCGACGCATCGCCCAGACCCGAGTGATCGACAAAGGAAGATGTCGCGCCGTTGCAGCGCTGCGTCACCCATTGCGACATTGCCTCAGCCGAAGCACGCATCCCCGCGCGTTCCCCCGACAATCGCTTGGTGGCCGACATGCCTGTGACTTCAGCAGAAAGATTGATCGAATTGCGCAGCATGTAACGCAACTGGCCGGTCAGCACATTGCTCTGAAACCGTGCAAGGATCTGCCCGGAGGGCGCGATCAGCGTTTCTTTGGGTGGCTTCAGGACAACACCGTGGCTGCGCATGAAGATCGCAAACACTTCTCCGGCATAAAGCGCCGGATGCCGCACCGGCAGCCAGCGCGAACCTTCGTCATTCAGCGAATTCAGCGCGACGGTCCATTTGTCCACATCACCGTCGTCGCGGTATGTGAACACCGGCCTGTCACGATCAACCAAGGCCACTTCAGCAACCGTGACGGCGGGGCGGTAGTTGTCACTACGGGCATCGACAGCCGTGGCAAACCCATCGGTCCCGCGTTTCCATTCGAAATGGACGCGGTTGTAGTTCAGGTTCAACCCCGTGATCGTCGGGTTATATCCGAAATGATCAAGCTGACCGGGATCGATTTCTTCGATGTTGCGCAGCGCTTCGTCCCAGACCAGAAAATCCCCCTTCACCTCGCGCAACCCCGCCTCCTTCAGAGAGGCCGCAAGAGAGGCCAGATCATCAGTCGCCAGATCAGGGTCCCCACCACCGGCAAGGATCAGATTGCCCTCGGCCACGCCGTTGACGAACGGACCGTCTGTATAGACGCGTGTTTCAAAGCGATGATCGGCGCCCAGTGCTTCAAGCGCATAAAGCGCCGTCACAGCCTTTGCCGTGCTCGCGGGGGGCTGCGGCAGTGTTCCGGCGATATCCTCCAATGTCTCACCGGTGGCGAGGTCCTTTACGACAACACCGGTCACACCGCTCAGGTCCGCATTCGACACAAGCTGCGCAATCGCGTCACCCGCAGGCACACGCGCCACAGGCCGCAGCGAGGTCAGCGGCGCTTCGGCGAATGATGCCGTCGCAAGCGATGATGCCGCACCTGCCAGCATTGCACGTCTGGACAGGCGCATCACCACTCTCCCCGCGCGCGGATGGCGCTTGATGACGCGTGCGACATCGGCACGTTGATGAAGGACCAAGCGGGCGCCTCAAGACGTCCCAGAACATGGGCTGCGCGACCCGTCACTCGGGCGTCGCGGTAAACCTTCGCCGTCATTGATCGACGCGCACCGATCCGCTGACCGGGGCGCGCGATCACGCCCACAGGAACTGTGTCGATGATCCAGCGCCAGTCCTGCCAGCGATGAAACTGTGCCAGATTGTCGGCCCCCATGATCCAGACAAAGCGCACACCGGGATAGCGGCGGCGCAGCGCGGCGATGGTCTGCGCTGTGTAGCGCGTCCCGAGACGCGCCTCGATATCTGTGACGGTGACCCGCGGATGCCGCATCAAAGCGCGCGCCGCCTGCATCCGCTCAGGCAAGGGGGCCGGACCTTGGGTCTTAAGCGGATTGCCGGGCGACACGAGCCACCACAGGTGGTCAAGCCCGAACCGCTTGAGTGCCGCCTTTGAGATATGCACATGTCCCTCATGGGGCGGATCGAACGACCCTCCCAGCAGGCCGACGACCTGCCCTGCGCGCGCGACGGGAAAGCGGCTCATCCGGCCCATCCCATGCGGCTGTTCGTGATATCAGTCTTGATCCCGGTCACGTCTGCTCTGTCGATTTGTGCTCTTTTGCGCCTCACTAGCCATTTGAACGGCAGAACTGTCAATGTTCCAACCGAAAATGCCGTGAACAGCCAAGCAGATCAGAGCGCATAGCGGACAAATGCAAATGCGTGACTGTCGGGTGCCCAGCTGGGCACATTGATCGTGCCCTGGCCTCCGAAAAGATCACAAAGCGTCCGCGCGGCACCGCCCGCCGCCGGCATCAGGCAAAGCGCCACATCCAGATTGGCAGGATGGCCTGCTGTTTTTGGCGGATAGGCCAGATAGACCACATGCTTTCCGTCCGGCGAAGGATGCGGGAACCAGTTGACCGCCTCATCATCCGTCATCTGCTGCAAATCCGCGCCATCAGGCCGGATGCGCCAGAGATCGACCGCACCGTCCCTTTCGCCATTGAACCAGATCCATTCCCCGTCAGGCGTATAGTCCGGCCCGTCCACATGATCGAAAGCATCGGTCACGCAAAACTCGTCCCCGCCATCCACTGGGATTGTAAAAAGTGCAAACTTCACCCCGCGATGCCCGACATAGGCGAGCGTTTTGCCGTCCGGCGACCAGCCATGCCAGAAAGACGGAACCTGCGATGTGACACGATGCGGATCACCACCTGCCATGGGCAGCGTATAGAGGCAGCTTTGCCCCTCCTTGGTGCTGTCGCTGATCACCAGCCTTGCGCCATCGGGCGAGATGCCGTGGTCGTTGTTGCACATGACCGCGAAACCGGTGTCAATCAGATCAAGCACGGGGGTCTCCAGCGGCAGACGAAACAGCCGGCCGCCCTCGTTGACGATCAGATAACCATCGGGATGCCAATTGGGCGCTTCCAGATGTCCCTGGTGGCGCAAGAGAACCGATACGGTTTCGGATGTCAGGTCAAAGACACAGACCTCGCTGATCATTGCTCGGCGCCTTCGGGCACATAGTCGAAGCGGGTAAACCGCGCCTCGCGGCCCTGTCCGGTAACGTCGAAAGCCACCATCCCTACAAACGCACCGGTAAAGGAAGCATGCTCACCCCGCCCGCCTTCATCCGAGATGACCGAAGCGTCCAGCGCAGGCCCGATGGCCTGCCAGTCCCCGCCTTGTGCAAAGAAAAACTGCTGGCGCGCGCCCCTCACTTCGACGCGCAACCGGACCGGACCGTCGGCCAGCGGCACAGGATCGCAAGGATAGCTGAGTGCCCCGTCCGGCCAGTCACCGGCGCATGACATCAAAGTCAGGACACGGCCGACGCCGGGTTCATGTGTCACCAGCGCTGCATGGAATTTGTGACGGTTGTAATAGGTCGTCAGCCCCGCCGCCTGCTGATACGTGACCGGATCGAACGATACCTCGGTTTCAGCCAGATATGCGGGGTGTTCCTGCCTGCGCGCGACAAGAGCCTGTTCGAACCAGCTGCCGATACTCTCGCGCCCGATGAGGGTCAGCGCATCGTCATCCAGCCGGAAAATACGGTCCGGATAGGGTGTGCGCAACCATTGGAATTCATCAGGCAAAGCCCCTCCCAGTTTGCGCCGGAGGGCACGCAACGGTTCCGGTTGCGCATCTGTCGGCGACGGCACCTCTTCACGCGCAACCATTCCACCGGCCTTGAGGTAGAGCCAATCGTTGCGCCACTCCACCTCTTCGATGCCTGTTTCCCGCCCCATCGGACAGAACGGCCCCGGCTGCTGCGGGCGGCCCATCAGAAATGTGTGATAGTGGCTGCCCCAATGGGTTTCCACATATTGACCGTGACCTGTGCGCTGGATCGGTCCGTTTGAGCCGTCCGCACAAAGGACATGGAGATCAGGATGATCCTCATACGGCCCCCAGATATCTCGCGACCGTGAAAGGGTAACGGCATGCTGGTAGCCCGTGCCGCCTTCGGCCGTCGTCAGGTAGTAATAGCCGTTGCGCTTGAAGAGGTGCGGTGCCTCGGTCAACCCGCGCGACGTGCCGGGATAGATGTTCTTGACTGGGCCGAACAAACCGCGCTCGGGCGACCATTCCTGCAACAGGATGCCATCGAAAGAGTCATGTGCGGGATTGACGCCCGTTCCGGCGCCACGGTGGTTCCATTGCACATTGACGAACCACTTGCGCCCGTCGTCATCGTGAAAGAGCGAAGGGTCAAACCCCGATGCGTTCACAAACCACGGATCGCTCCAGTCCCCGTCAATTGTCTCGCAGGTGGTGATGTAGTTGGGGGCATCCTTGAACGCCCCGTCCAGCCGCTTGACGTCTGTATAGACCAGCCAGAACCTACCATCGGCATGCGACAGGCAAGGGGCCCAGATGCCGCAGCTGTCAGGATTGCCGCGCATGTCCAGCAAGGCCGCGCGGTTCAAAGGCCGCGACACCAACCTCCAGTTCACCAGATCGCGCGAATGATGGATCTGCACACCGGGATACCACTCGAACGTGGAAACCGCGATGTAGTAGTCCTCGCCCACGCGACAGATCGACGGATCAGGGTTAAAGCCCGGCAGGATTGGATTACGGATCATCAGTCGATCTCTGCCGATTGTGCCCAGAGGTTGATTTGCTCCTCATCGGCGTATTGGTCGATCAGGGCCAGTTCCTCTTGGGTAAAGTCAAGTTTGTTCACGGCCCCCGCGCAATCCTCAACCTGGCTCGGCTTTGATGCCCCGATCAGCGCCGAGGTGATACCACCGCCCCGCAACACCCATGCAATTGCCATCTGCGCCAGCGTTTGCCCGCGCCCATCGGCGATCTCGTTGAGTTTGCGGATGTTCGCGATCGCCTTTTCGGACAGCATCCCGCGATCAAGCGATTTATCCTGTGCAGCACGGCTGCCTTCAGGAATGCCACCCAGATACTTCTTGGTCAGCATCCCCTGCGCCAGCGGCGTAAAGGCGATAGACCCGACGCCCAGTTCATCCAGCGTCTCTTTCAGCCCGTCGCGTTCCACCCAACGGTTCAGCATATTGTAGCTGGGTTGATGGATCACACAGGGCGTGCCGAGGTCGTTGAGGATCGCCACAGCCTCGCGTGTGCGTTCGGAGTTGTAAGACGAAATCCCCGCATAGAGCGCGCGACCCGAGCGCACGATGTAGTCCAGCGCGCCCATTGTCTCTTCCAGCGGCGTATCCGGATCAAACCGGTGCGAATAGAAGATATCGACATAATCCAGCCCCATCCGCTTGAGCGACTGGTCGCAGGACGCGATCAGATACTTGCGGCTGCCCCACTCGCCGTAAGGCCCGTCCCACATCAGATAGCCCGCCTTGGAACTGATGATCAGCTCGTCACGGTAGCCTTTGAAATCCTCGGCCAGAATTGACCCGAAGGCATGTTCCGCCGAACCGGGCGGCGGGCCATAGTTATTGGCCAGATCGAAATGGGTGATCCCGTGGTCGAAAGCCGTCCGGCAGATCGCGCGCTTGGTGTCATGCGGGGTGTCATGGCCGAAGTTGTGCCACAGACCCAGCGACACCGCAGGCAGCTTCAGACCTGACCGCCCGCAGCGGCGATAGACCATCCGTTCGTAGCGGTTTTCGGCGGGAACATATGTCATCGACAGTCTCCTATAACGATTACGGACAGGCGACCACGCAGGCTGATCTTTGTCAACGCGAGACTTCCATCGGGACATCAAACAAGGCTAGCCTGTAGACCCAAGTGAGCGAGTTTCGCGTGCTGCGTATCATCACCTACACACTGCTGGCGCTGCTGATCCTGCCATTCGCAGTCTATGCCGTGGATTTCGGGCAGGCGGGTCTGCGCGATGCATTGCCTGAGCCACATTATCTTTTTTCCGACAGCCCCGCGGCCAATCTGGCAATCTTTGTGCATATGATCCTTGGCGGCATCGTCAGCCTGCTGGTGCCGTTTCAGTTGATCCACCCGCTACGCCGCCGTTTTCCGAAGCTGCACCGCTGGTCGGGAAGGATCATCGCATCGGCGGCAATCGTCACAGCAATCGGCGGGCTGACTTATATCGTAATGCGCGGCACCATCGGCGGTGCGGTGATGGATCTGGGGTTTGCGCTCTATGGGTGTCTGACGCTCTTGGCGGGCTATCAGACTTGGCGACTGGCGCGACAAAGAGACTTTGCACAGCACCGTGAGTGGGCCCTGCGGTTCTTCTGGCTCGCCATAGGCTCATGGCTTTATCGCGTCTCTTATGGCCTGTGGTATCTTGCGACCGGCGGGCTCTGGTCGACACCGGATTTCTCGGGCGCCTTTGACCTTGTGATGAACTTCGCTTTCTATCTGCCCTTTCTGATCGGGCTTGAGATTTACCTCCGCGCCGTCGAAAAGAAACCGGTGCAGGTCTGACCGGCGGACCAGATTCATGGAAGACCAAACATGACACAACTGACCACACGCAACGGCACCCCGATCAGCCGCTTCGCCTTCGGGACGATGCAATTTGGCGGCAAGGCTGACGCACCCAAAAGCCAGGACATGTTCGAGGCATGCCGCGCCGCGGGGATCAATCACTTTGACACTGCCGTCGGCTATACCGATGGCGCATCCGAAACCATCCTTGGCCCGATGATCAAGGCCGAGAGGGACAGCCTCTTTGTCGCAACCAAGGTCGGCTACATGGGTGGAGCAGGACGCGACAACATCCGCGCCCAATTCGACCAGAGCCGCAAGCAGTTGAGCGAAGACGCGGTCGATCTGCTTTACATGCACCGCTTTGACGACGCGACGCCACTGGAAGAGACATTCACCACCCTCGCCGACCTACAGGCCAGCGGGGCCATCCGCTACATCGGTGTCTCGAACTATGCCGCGTGGCAAGTCATGAAGGCGCAAGGCATCGCACGATCCCTCGGCACGCGGATCGATGCGATCCAGCCGATGTATAATCTCGTGAAACGACAGGCCGAGGTTGAGATTTTCCCCGTCTCCACCGATCAGGGCATCACGATCTTCCCCTACTCGCCCTTGGGCGGGGGGCTCCTGACCGGCAAATACAGCAAGGGCGGCGCAGGTCGTTTGGCCGAGGATGACCGCTACAATGCCAGATACGGTCAGGACTGGATGCACGATTGCGCGGCCAAACTTGCAGACCTTGCAGCAGAACTGGGCGAGGACCCCGCAACATTGGCAGTCGCATGGGCCGCGCGGCATCCGTCTAATCCACACCCGATCATCTCGGCCCGTTCGGCAGACCAGCTTGCCCCGTCACTCGCGGGCACGCGCTTTGTGATGGATGATGCGCTCTATGACCGGATCACGGCGCTCAGCATCACCCCACCCCCTGCAACCGACCGTCTGGAGGAAGCATGATCGACTTTCTTGTTGTCGGAGGCGGGATCGCAGGTGTTTCCGCCGCTGCGCGCCTGTCCGCGCTGGGATCGGTTATCCTGCTGGAAGGCGAGGACGCATTGGCCTACCACGCCTCGGGCCGGTCTGCCGCACTTTTTGAAGAGAACTACGGCAAACCATCCACAGTCGATCTCAACAAAGCCAGCCAGCACTTCCATGCCGAAGCCGATGTCCTCAGCCCGCGCGGACTGATGCTGGTGGGCAGCACGGCAGAGGCCGAGCATTTTGCCGCTGATCAGGCGAAGATGAAGCTCGACAGCCTCAGCATCGAAGAGGCCGTGGCAATGGTGCCGATCCTGGATCGCGAGACCGTCGACCGCGTGGCCTTTGACCCGCACGCATGGGACATTGATACAGACAGGCTGGTCCAGACTTTTGCAAAAATCGCGCGGGCCAATGGCGGCCAGATCGTCACAAAGGCACGCGTCGAAGCTATCTCGCGCACCGATGGCGGTTGGTCGGTGAAAGCGGGTCAAACGACCTATGACGCCCGCAACATCGTGAACGCAGGGGGCGCATGGGCTGATCAGATTGCACAGATGGCAGGGATTGCCCCGTTGGGTCTGAAACCACTCCGCCGCTCGATGGCGCGCATTCCGGCACCCGCCGGCCTTGACGTCAGCAAATGGCCGATGATGTTCGGCCCCGGCGAGGACTGGTATGCCAAACCCGATGCGGGTGCATTGATCGTGTCGCCTGCCGAAGAAGACCTTGTCGAACCCCATGACGCCTTCGCCGATGATATGGTGCTCGCCGAAGGGCTCGCGCGGTACGAGGCCAACGTCACCGAGCCCGTCACACGGCTTTTGTCATCATGGGCGGGGCTGCGGACATTCACACCGGACAGGACACTGGTGCTGGGCCCCGATCCGTCCGAGCCTTCGTTCATCTGGTGCGCAGGGCAAGGCGGCTACGGGATGCAATCCTCGCCCGCCGCTAGTCAGTTGCTGGCCGATCTGGTCGCAGGGCGCGCGTCAGAACTGCCTGCGGAAACGGTCGCAGCTCTGAGGCCGGAGCGGTTGCGCTAGGCTGGCGGAGACATCAGTAGGACCCGCCAATCCACGGTGAAAAGATTCCGGATATGCCCACTAATATTTCGGCAAATCGAACCTATCTACCGCGCATGAAACGGGACCGCAGACAGATCACGAAAGAGCGCTTCGAGCGACAGTTCCGCTATTTCGCAGCACGGGTCCCATTTCTGGATGGCTTGCGCAAACCGGGATGGATGATTGCGCGGCTTGTCGCGGGTCTTTTGCTGGTGGTGGGCGGGATGCTGGCCATTCTGCCGATCCTGAACGTCTGGATGATCCCGTTGGGCTTGCTGTTGCTCGCCATCGACCTGCCGTTGCTGCAAGGCCCCGTAACACGCGCGATTATTTCGGGCCGCCGGACGGTCGAGCGATACCGCAGAACATGGCTGCGCCGTCAGGTCTGATTTCGCGTTTGCAGGAAACGCAGGCGCGCAGGGCGGCTGGTTCGCCATCCCGCGCGCCGGTTCAGTCTAGCCGTCGATGCGGATCTTCGCGTTCGTCGGATCGTACGGGCTGTCCTCGACAATTTCGCAGTCCCACAGCTGGTCCAGCATCTTGACCTGTAGCTTGGTGCCGACAACGGCCAGTTCGGGTTTGACATAGCCCATGCCGATGGATTTCTCGAAAGCGACAGAGTAGCCGCCCGAAGTCAGACGCCCGACACGGGTGCCATCCATCGCATAAAGCGCCTCGCGGCCCCAAGGATCAGCGTCATCGGGTCCGTCGATCAGCAGCGTGACGCATTTGGAACGGATGCCCTTCGCCTCCATCGCGGCCTTGCCGTGGAAATCCTTGCTGAGATCCACAAAGCGCGGCAGATCAGCTTCAAG
>CAZOMZ010000046.1:0-10324 GCA_964581065.1 uncultured Loktanella sp.
ATTGGCTACTCTGTTGGGCCGCCGAGTCGTTCCACGGCAGCCGTCACGCGTCGTTCTAGAGTGTTGAACGCGGCGGGGCAACAAAGGATGCTGCTTTCAGAATGGGTTAATTTGGCGCAGCGTGGCGATTTGCAGCAGGAAATCTGCTTGGAACGCTGACATGCTGCCGGATGACCGCTAGGCTTGGGCAAAACGGGAGGAATGCGGCATGCAGGAGGCACCGCCATTTACGATCGGCATTGAGGAAGAATACCTGCTTGTGGATCAGGAAACCCTCGCGCTGGCCAAGGCGCCTGACGGGTTGATCGAGGCTTGTAAATCCGATCTGGCCGATCAGGTCAGCCCCGAGTTTCTGCAATGCCAGATCGAGATCGGGACTGGGGTTTGCGCCACAGTCGGCGAGGCCCGCGAGGACCTGCGCAACTTGCGGCGCACCGTTGCCAAACATGCTGCCGACTTCGGCCTCGCGCCGATTGCAGCGTCCTGTCACCCGATTGCAGACTGGAAAGACCAACCCCACACCGACAAGGAGCGCTACAACCAGTTGCGCAAGGATCTGGCGGGCGTGGCACGGCGTATGCTGATCTGCGGGATGCATGTCCATGTCGGCATTCCCGACAAAGAGATGCGGATCAGTTTGGTCAATCAACTCAAATACTTCCTGCCACATCTTCATGCGCTGTCGACGTCTTCGCCCTTCTGGCAGGGGCAGGATACCGGCATGAGTTCCTATCGTCTGACCGTATTTGACAACCTGCCAAGGACAGGCTTGCCACCCTATATGACGGGTTGGGAACAGTTTTCCTCGACGGTCAACACGCTTGTTGATCTGGGGTTGATCGAGGATGCCTCGAAGATCTGGTGGGACCTGCGCCCGTCCGCCAAATTCCCGACGATCGAATCCCGCATCTGCGATGTTGCCCCACGCATGGAAGTCACCCTGACACTTGCGGCGCTGACCCAGTGCCTGACCCGCATGCTGTGGCGCAAGTCCATGGAAGGGTTTGGCTGGCGTGTTGTTCAGAACTTCATGATCAACGAGAACCGCTGGCGCGCACAACGCTACGGGGTGAGCGAAGGGCTGATTGATTTCGGCCGTCGCGAAATGATCCCTTTTGCGCAGGCCATCGACGAAATCCTCGCCCTGATCGCCGAAGATGCCGAGGTGCTGGACTGCGTGACGGAAGTCAACGCCGCGCGCCAGATCCTTGCCGATGGCACAAGTGCCGACCAACAGCGCCGCATCTACGAGAGTGCCAGAGCCGAAGGCGCCAGCGAGTCAGAGGCATTGGCGGCCGTCGTCGCGTCACTCGTAAAAGAGTTTAAGATCGACCTTTAAGATTTTGTATTTGCGAATATTTCATCAAAAGTCGTGCGAAGCGCTACATCCAGATCATCCATGCCCACAGGCAGGCCCAGATCGACCAGTGACGTCACACCATGCTCGCGGATGCCGCAGGGCACGATCCCGTCAAAGTGGCTCAGGTCCGGTTCGACGTTGATCGAAATGCCGTGGAAAGACACCCATTTGCGCAGGCGGATGCCAATCGCTGCGACCTTGTCCTCGGCCAGCGATCCATCCGTATTGCGCGGCTTTTCGGGGCGCTGCACCCAGACGCCCACGCGCCCCTCGCGGATTTCACCCTTGATGTTGAATCTGTCGAGCGTTGCAATCACCCAAGCCTCAAGGTCTTGCACAAAGCGGCGCACGTCATGCCCGCGCTTGCCGACGTCAAGCATCACATAGACAACGCGCTGACCCGGACCATGATAGGTGTATTCGCCACCGCGCCGCGCGTCATAGACAGGGAAACGGTCGGGATCGACAAGGTCTTCGCGTTTGGCCGACGTGCCGGACGTATAGAGCGGCGGGTGTTCCAGCAGCCAGATGCACTCGTCTTCGGTGCCCTCGATGATGCCAGCCACGCGCTGTTCCATGAAGGCCAGCGCGTCCTCGTAGGCCGTCAATCCCGGGCTGATGCGCCATTCGACCATGCGTAAACCTATTTCTCGAGCAGTCCTGCCGCGCGGATTGCGGGCAGGTAGCTGCGGCTGACGGGTATTTCGCTGCCGTCCGTCAGCGTCAGTATGGCGCGATCGCCGGCACGTTTTGCCGCGCGCACCTGATCAATGGCAACCCAATGTGACCGATGCACCTGCAGGCCGCCACCACCTGCTTCGGCAATGGCATCGGCAAGCCGCATCAGGATCAGTGCAGAACCTGCTGTTGTCGACACGTTCACATAATGATCGGTCGCCGAGAGCGCGAGGAGCGTGCCGCGTTTCTCAAGTGGCATGCGCTTGAGGATCGCCGGAGGAGTGGCGTTCGTTTCGGTCTTGGGTTTATGGCCGAAGGCCATACCGATCTCGATGACGGCGGCAATGAATGTCACGGTCACGAAGGTCTCAAGAAGCCCCCTGATTTCGGTGTAGTTCGGGCCAAATATCGCGGCGTTCAGGAGAAAAAGCAGCAATGTGACAACCAGTCCGATGCCAAGGCTGACAATGCCGTGGCGCAGGAACCGTGGTGCTGTCGCCAGCAGCTTTTCTCCGGCGAGGCTGACGAGGCAGCCCAGCGAGAACGTCGCAAAGACCACAAACGCCCAATAGGCCATGCGCGGCACCAAGCCCATCAAGGCTAGCGTGTTGAACGGACCAGCCACACCAAGGATCAGAGACGCGCCAACCAAGCCTGCAAGCACCCGTCGGTCACTCAGCAGGGCGCGCAATTCACGAAGCGCGAATGACGCAACCCCGCCGTTCACGAAGCGGCCCGGGGTTTGGCGCATCTTGTGTTGGCAGATCGCAGGCGGGTCAGCAAATCGGTCATGCGCCAACAGATATGGAATGTGCCATGACATTTGAAGCCCTGAACCAACTGCCGACAACGATCCTGATTCATGTTGCAAGTGCTTTACTTGCGCTTGTCATCGGCCCCTTCGCACTGTTTCGCAGATCACGCGACAAGTGGCATCGACGCGCGGGATATCTTTGGGTCGCGGCGATGGTCTCAACGGCGGTATCGTCTTTCTGGATCAACGGCATCGGTCTTGTTGGCCCTTTCAGCCCGATCCATCTTTTGTCGCTTTTCGTGCTTTGGGGGCTTTATGAGGGACTTCGCAATGTGCGGCGGGGCAATATCGCGGCGCATCGCGCGGGCATGCAGGCGCTCTATGTCTATGCGATTTGCGTGACGGGGCTGTTCACGCTGGCCCCTGGTCGTCTGCTGAATGAAATCCTGCTGGACGGAGTCAACGGCTGGCTTCTGGCCGGTGTGCTTGTCACATTCGGGGTGATCATCATTTCCCTGCACCGGCGAAGCGTTTTGCCTCTTGGCAAGGCCAAAGGCCTGCACTAGAAGCGCACCTGCCCAAGATCATGCGGTCGTGGCGGAATTGGTAGACGCGCAGCGTTGAGGTCGCTGTGAGGTAACACTCGTGGGGGTTCGAGTCCCCCCGACCGCACCATCACCCTCAAACCACTCAATACCCTTTGTCGTGCCCTTGCCGGTGCGCCTCTGGCATGATCATCTACCGCGAGAGTTTAGCTGCCTTGGAGCCGGTGATGAGCAGGATGCGGTCGTTTGCTGATGTGAATTTTGAGGTTCTTGATACATCGGACCTGATCAACCTCGCCCTGCAGCGAAGTTCGAGCCTCAAAGGCATTCTTCCCAAGCGCCGTGGAAATCACGATTGGCGAAAGGCCTATGCTGAAGCATTGGAACAGAACCGCGAAAGGGTTCTGGAATTGATCTGGAACGAGGTTTGTTCGACCTACGAATCCACCCGTGCTGCGTTCGTCGCCAATCGGCCATGGGCAATCGCCGATATAGGATGTGGGCAGGGCCTGATCGATCTACTGATTTACGATGACTGTCGTTGCGATCTCACTCTCATCGACATCGAGGAAACAGACGATATTTTCTTCGGTTTCGAGAAAGCGACCGGTGCAGGCTACGCAAGCCTTGCCAAAGCGCGGGAGTTCCTCGTCGCGAACGGGGTGCCGGATAGACAGATTCTGACCATCAATCCAAAACACGACGACGTCTTGGCCTTGGGTGCAGTGGATATTGCGACAAGCTTCATATCCTGCGGGTTCCATTATCCGCTGGCGACCTATGAAACCTACTTTCAGACGAACACGCGGAAAGCGATGATCGTCGACATCCGAAACCGCACCATGAGCGACGATGAGATCGCAAGGTTTGGTCAACCTTTCGTTATTGGCCACGACCCCGAAGGGAAGTGGCGCCGTTATCTTATCCAGAAGTAATTGGGTGGCCTTTGGCGTGACCGAATAAAGTCCGTTGAATTGCAAGCTTGGGGTGTGAGCCCCCCGACCGCACCATCCCCTAGACATCAGCGACCACGAACGTTCCGTTGGGAATGCCATCCAGCGTCCAGCTACCGACGCGCCAGCGCACAAGGCGCAAAGTCGGGAATCCGATATGCGCCGTCATGCGTCGGACCTGTCGGTTGCGTCCTTCGCTGATTGTGATCTCGACCCAGCTGTCCGGCACTGATTTGCGGAAACGGACGGGCGGGTCGCGGTCCCAGAGCGACGGGGGATCAATCAACCGCACCTTGGCAGGTCGGGTCGGGCCGTCTTTGAGCGTGATACCATTGCGCAAGGGCTCAAGCTCGGCATCAGATGGGGCGCCTTCGACCTGCACCAGATAGGTCTTGCTCATCTTGTTGCGCGGATCGGCAATGCGCGCCTGCAATTTGCCGTCGTCGGTCAGAACCAACAAGCCTTCGCTGTCCCGGTCAAGGCGACCCGCAGGATAGAACCCCGGGTCCTTGATATAGGCCGAAAGGGTCGGGCGGGGTGTCGGGCTTTTGGCGTCGGTGAATTGCGACAGAACCCCGAAAGGTTTGTTGAAAAGGATCACTTGGGTCATGTGCCTGCCTAGCCCGAGACATGTGCTCAGGTCCACGCTGATATGTTTTTTGCTGCGCAGCCAAATTTTCTCTTGCTTCGAATCCCGATTGGCCCCAAATGCGCGCTCAAGACGCCAACGCACGCGCCTCTGGCCGGTGATAGTCAACGCACTCGTGTTTACGTAGCGACGGTAACGTCTCCCTTGGAACTGAGCGGTCTTCGGTGGGAAATCCCATTATGGCCGGGTCTTTTGGAGATGACCAATGACTATGCACTTCGTGCCCGAACTGGGCCAACCTTCTGTCGATTCCGTTTCCCGTCTGGACGCCTTTGTTGCGGCCACCACTTTTGACAAGCCGACACTTGTCGTGGACATCGAGCGTGTGGGCGCGCAATACCGTGCGTTGAAAGCAGGCCTTGGTCGCGCCGACATCCACTATGCTGTCAAAGCAAACCCGGCACGAGAGATCATTGCACGGCTTGTCTCACTTGGGTCGCATTTTGATGCGGCGTCCCGTGGCGAAATCGCGCTCTGCCTTGCCGAGGGTGCAAATCCTGCGCATGTCTCTTTTGGCAACACCATCAAGCGTGCCAGCGATATTTCCTGGGCCTACGCCCAAGGCATCCACCTTTTTGCGGCAGACGCCGAGGAAGAGCTGGTAAAGATCGCTGAAAACGCACCCGGTGCCTCGGTCTATATCCGTCTCATCGTCGAAGTCAGTCAGGCTGACTGGCCGCTGTCGCGCAAATTCGGCTGTGACCGCGACATGGCGATCAGACTGCTGGATGTTGCCAAGGATCTGGGTCTGAACCCCGTCGGTTTCTCGTTCCACGTGGGGTCGCAGACCCGTCAGGCATCTATGTGGGCGCCGACGCTGGATGTCTTTGCCGATATCTGGGCCGAAGCCCGTGCGGCAGGACATGACCTGTCGTTGCTGAACATCGGCGGCGGTTTTCCAGCCTTCTACGGCGAGGAAATCGACGCACCAACGGCCTATGCATCCAAAGTCATCGACATGGTCGAGGCCCGTTTCCCCCAAGCCCGCACCATCATGGCAGAGCCCGGTCGCGGCATGGTCGCCGAGGCTGGTGTGATTGTAGCAGAAGTGCTGCTGGTCTCACGCAAGTCGGACCGTGACATGCACCGTTGGGTTTACCTCGATATCGGCCGTTTCTCCGGTCTGGCCGAAACCGAAGGCGAAGCGATCCGATATCAGTTCGAAACCGCCCGCGACGCAGACCAACACGGCCCCTGCATCATGGCTGGCCCAAGCTGCGACAGCGCCGACGTTCTCTATGAAAAGCGTCCTGTCTCGCTGCCGCTTTCGCTCAAGTCGGGTGATCGCGTTCTGATCCGCAACACGGGTGCTTACACCTCGACCTATTCCTCTGTTTGCTTCAACGGCTTTCCTCCGCTGGCTGTGGTTGTGATCTGAGGGCAATCAACCGGCGCGCGGTATACCATTGTGCGCCGGTAACACCTTATAATTAAAGAGATTTTGGTTTACACTTGCGCGTTTGACGCTAGTTTCATTCGTAACGAGACGCGCAAGAGGGCCAATTATGTCGCCAATCGCTGACCACCCGTTGCGCTATGCAATGGCCAACGAATTGCACGCGCGGCCGTTTCCGGCCGTGGCGGCCCCCAGTCGTGCGGCCTATCTGGCGATCAAACCGGCGACCAATGCCGCTGGTCGTGACCGTGCCGCAGACCGCGCCCATCTTATTGATTTGCTGGACCGTTTCGGTGCGCCACATCCGCAGCCAGACGCCACGCATTACTTTGGCACCATCGGCAGGCACCAGTTGAAATGGGAAAGCCATACCGAGTTTGTCACCTACACCATCTTTGGCGAAGGCGTCGCCGAGCGCCCGTTTGATGCGGCGACCTTTGCGGTGTTCCCCGAGGACTGGCTGGAAAAGGCGCCTGGAACGCGCGTCACTTCTGCCTTGATTCGGATTGAAGTTGCCGACGGGGATGAGGGGATCGCGGACAAGGCACGCGACTGGTTTGTGCCCGAAAGCCTCGCCATCTCTCGCGTGATCGAGAATGATCTGGTCGTTGCGGGCGATTTTCGGATCGACCACGCGGGTCACATGCGGTTCGCCATCTTTGCGCGCCCTCATGTAGGTAATCGCCGCGTGGGTCGTGTTGTCCAGCGCTTGTGCGAGATCGAAACCTATAAGGCCATGTCAATGCTCGGCCTGACGCGCGCGCGTGCGCTGGGTGCCAAGATGGGCGAGTTCGACAAACGCCTGACTGCCTTGATCGAGGACATGCGCACCGAGGCTTCTGATCCTGCCGACGTCCTGCAGTCGTTGCTCGAGGTTTCGGCCGAGATCGAAAACACCATTGCGCAGTCGTCGTTCCGTTTCGGGGCCACGGGGGCGTACGAAAAGATCGTGAACCAGCGGATCGAAGTCCTGCGCGAGGCCCGTTTCGAGGGCCGGCAGACATTTGGTGAATTCATGATGCGCCGCTTTGACCCCGCCATGCGGACCGTCAAATCGACCGAAGCCCAGCTACATGCCATGTCGGAACGCGCGCTGCGGGCTGGCGATCTGCTGCGGACGCGCGTTGATGTGGACCGCTCGGCGCAGAATCAGGAACTGCTCAAGAGCATGGACAAGCGTGCGGACCTGCAACTGCGCCTGCAACGCACGGTCGAAGGCCTGTCTGTCGTCGCGATCAGCTATTACGCGGTTAATCTGGTGCTGAATGTGCTTGGCCCGCTCGAGACCAGTTTCGGTATAGGCAAGGCGGGGATGGCTGCTCTGGTGACGCCGGTCGTTCTTTTGCTGGTCTGGCTCATGGTCCAGCGTATCCGCAAGCATATGGAGTGACCCCGCAGGCTTGTGGATTGGTGCATTGCTGCTAGGCTCTCGCTGACCTCGGAAATGCGGAACGCGACGATGCAACTTAGCCTGATTTGGATTGCCGATGTACATCGGGCTTGATCTGGGAACATCGGGCCTCAAGGGCGTGCTGATCGACGATGAGCAGGCCATCCGAGCCGAGGCGCATGCGCCGCTTGAGGTCATGCGCCCGCAATCGGGCTGGTCAGAACAAGCTCCACAGGACTGGATTGCCGCCGCAGAGGCGGTTTTGTCAGGGCTTTCAAACATTGCCCCTCTCGATGCAGTGCGTGCCATCGGCCTTTCAGGCCAGATGCATGGCGCGACGTTACTTGATGCCGATGATGAAGTGTTGCGGCCTTGCATCCTCTGGAACGATACCCGCGCAGCGCAAGAGGCGGCAGCACTTGATGCCGACCCGCAGTTTCGCGCGCTGACCGGCAACATCGTATTTCCCGGCTTTACCGCCCCCAAACTGGCGTGGGTTGCCCGCCACGAGCCTGCCCTCTTTGAAAAGGCCGCGCGGGTGCTTTTGCCGAAAGACTACCTGCGCCTCTGGCTGACTGGCGAAGCGGTGGCAGAGATGTCGGATGCTGCTGGCACAAGCTGGCTGGATGTGGGCAAGCGGGATTGGTCGGACGATCTTCTGTCCAAGACGGGCCTTTCGCGTGCGCAAATGCCGCGTCTGGTCGAAGGGAACGCCGTGTCTGGCACCTTGAGACCCGTTCTGGCGGATCGTTTTGGTATGCCGAAGTCAGTCGTCGTCGCCGGTGGTGGCGGGGACAATGCGGCCAGTGCCGTGGGCGTCGGCGTTGTGAAGGCGGGTGATGCTTTTGTCTCATTGGGGACGTCGGGGGTGCTCTTTGCCGCCTCGGACGCCTATCAGCCCGATGCCGCAACGGCTGTGCACACGTTTTGCCATGCGCTGCCTGAGACGTGGCACCAGATGGGTGTGATCCTTGCGGCCGCCGATGCCCTGAACTGGTTTGCGCAGAGCACAGGGCGGTCACCGGCTGAGCTGACTGCTGCGCTCGGGCCGCTGGAGGCGCCCGGACACCCCCTGTTCCTGCCGTATCTGGGTGGCGAACGGACGCCGCACAATGACGCCAACATCCGAGGAGCCTTTCTCCATCTCGATCATGCGACCGATCAGGCGGCCCTGACCCGTGCTGTTCTGGAAGGCGTCACACATGCGATCCGCGACAGTTATGACGCCCTTTGTGCGACAGGAACACGGATCAACCGCCTGATCGCCGTCGGCGGCGGTTCACGGTCAGATTACTGGGTGAGGGCCATCGCTACTGCGCTGGACCTGCCGATTGACCTGCCCGTTGCAGGCGATTTTGGCGGGGCGTTCGGGGCGGCACGCCTCGGGCTGATGGCGGCAACAGGGGCAGGGGCCGAGATTGCGACAGCGCCCCAAGTGGCGCGCCAGATCCTGCCCGACCCGCATCTGACCGACGCCTTCGCGCAGGCACACGCCCGTTACCGCGCCAGCTATCAGGCGCTGAAAGGACTGACATGACAGATTTCTTCAAAGGCATTCCAGCCATCAAATACGAAGGCAAGGACAGCCAGAACGACTTTGCCTTCCGCCACTACGACCCTGATGCGCTGATCATGGGCAAATCCATGAAGGATCATCTGCGCTTTGCGGCGGCCTATTGGCATTCCTTTGCTTGGCCCGGGGGCGACCCTTTCGGCGGTCAGACTTTCGACCGCCCTTGGTTCGGAGAGACGATCGCGGATGCCAAGCTCAAGGCGGATGTGGCTTTCGATATGTTCCGGATACTGGGCGTACCATATTTCTGCTTCCACGACGCCGATGTGCGGCCTGAAGGCGCGACATTTGCCGAAAGCACCCGAAATCTGGAAGAAATCGTCGACTACTTTGCCGAAAAGATGGACCAGACCGGCGTCAAGCTCCTCTGGGGCACGGCGAACCTGTTTTCACACCGCCGTTTCATGGCGGGGGCAGCGACCAATCCTGATCCGAACGTCTTTGCCTATGCCGGTGCCACGATCAAAACCTGCATGGATGCCACGATAAAGCTGGGCGGCGAGAACTATGTGCTTTGGGGTGGACGTGAAGGCTATGAGACCCTGCTGAACACGGATCTGAAGCGCGAACGCCTGCAGGCGGGTCGGATGTTGCAGATGGTGGTCGACTACAAGCACAAGACCGGTTTCAAAGGCACCATTCTGATCGAGCCCAAGCCGCAGGAACCGACGAAACACCAGTATGACTACGATGTCGCGACGGTTTACGGTTTTCTCAAAGACTTTGGTCTCGAGAACGAAGTCAAAGTGAACATCGAGCAGGGCCATGCGATCCTTGCGGGACATTCCTTTGAGCACGAGTTGGCAATGGCGACGTCGCTCGGCATTTTCGGGTCAATTGATATGAACCGGAACGACTACCAATCCGGCTGGGATACCGACCAGTTCCCCAACAACGTGCCTGAAATGGCGCTGGCCTATTACGAGATCCTCAAGGCGGGCGGCTTTGCCACGGGCGGCACGAATTTCGATGCCAAGCTGCGCCGCCAATCACTTGATCCAGAAGATCTGATCCTTGCCCATGTGG
>CAZOMZ010000047.1:0-10268 GCA_964581065.1 uncultured Loktanella sp.
TAGGTGCGGACAAGACGGATGTTGGTGTCATTGGCGTCCGAGCCGCCATTGGCAAAGAACACGTGGTTCAATGTGCCGGGCGCCAGTTCGGCCAGTTTCTTGGCCAGCATCAGGGCAGGGACGGTCGTTGTCTTGAAGAAGGTATTATAAAACGGCAGTTCGCGCATCTGGCGGGCGGCGACATCGGCCAGTTCGTCGCGGCCGTAGCCGATGTTGACGCACCACAGTCCGGCCATTCCGTCGATGATTTCGTTGCCGTCACTGTCTTTCAGCCAGACGCCATTGGCGCTGGTGATGACGCGCGGGCCCTGGGCCGCAAGGTCGTTTGCGTGGCTGAACGGATGCAGGTGATGGGCCGAGTCGATCGCCTGCAGTTCTGCGGTCGGCGGATAATTGGCAAGAACGTTCATGGCGGTCCCTTTGGTTCATGGTGCGCTGCGGCACAATCGTACGAAATGAGATGCGCGGTAACCTGAGGTTGCAGGTGCGCGCGCTGGCCTGACCTGAGGGTGTGGCGCTTTCACAGACTCACCCCCGCATGCCCGACCTATAGCGACAAAGCTGCCGCCTCAACGAAATTTGATCAAATTTTTTCTGTGCTGTCAATTGCAGCAAAGGCGTCCAAATCCTGGGCACCTTGCGTTTCAGACGGCGAGTGTCTGGCGCACAAATGCGATGCCCTGATGGATATCTTCCGCAATGGCCTGCCGGACGGCCGCAGGGTCGCGCTGGCGCAGGGCTGACGTGGCTTCGCGGTGGTGGTCGACCAGTTTGTCGGTGCCGAAACGACCGCAGACAACCCGCAGCGACGGGCCGACACGAAGCCAGAGACCGGCCGCAATATCCTGAAGAATCGATGCATCCGAAAAGCTGTAGAGCGCAAAATGAAACTTGTAGTTTGCCTCGAGATAGCTGCGGACATCACCGTTGACGATGGCGTCATTGATCAATCCATCCAGCTGCTCGAGAGCCTCAATATCCTTATTTGTCAGGTTCTTGGCTGCCTCGAAGGCCAGCTCGGGTTCGACCGTCATCCGCACGATCTCGATCTGGTCGAGCTTCTGGACGGTCATTGCGGGCACCTCGATGCGGCGGTTCTCGAGGGTGGTCAGCGCCCCTTCGGCGGTCAGGCGTCTGATTGCCTCGCGCGCGGGGGTGACGCCTGCGCCGATCTGTTCGGCAAGGCCGTGAATGGTCAGCGGTTGTCCGGGAACGAACTCGCCAAAGAGAATCATCTCTTTGACCTGCCGGTAGATGGTTTCATGCTCCGGCTTTTTCGCAACCATGCGGTTCATTGCGGCACCTCCTGCAGGACTAGGCATTTCACAACGTCCTTTGCATGTCAAAAGCTATCAAATTTGGACAATCTGATTGCAAAGGCTATTTTTTTGATCAAAGCTAATCGCCAATAACAGCAAAACCCCAACGGAGGTATGTATGCTCAATCTCAAAACCACGACCATTCTGGCCGCCGCGGTTGCAACCGCTACTGCCGGTTGGGCCCAAGAGGTCCGTGTTTATAACTGGTCCGATTACATCGACGAAGATCTCCTTGCCAAGTTCGAAGAAGAGACCGGCCTGGAGCTGATCTATGACGTTTTCGACAGCAACGAAGTGCTGGAAACCAAGCTGCTTGCAGGTGGGTCCGGTTATGATGTTGTTGTGCCATCGGGCACATTCCTGCAGCGCCAGATCGCGGCCGGTGCATTCCAGCCGCTCGACAAGGCGCAGCTGAGCAACATCGGCAACCTCTGGGATGTCGTGCAGGCACGGACCGAGACCTACGATCCCGGTGGTGACTATTCGATCAACTACATGTGGGGCACCACAGGCATCGGCGTGAACGTTGGCAAGGTGCAGGAAATTCTTGGCGAGGATGCCCCGATGGGTTCTCTCGACCTGATCTTCAATCCCGAGAACATGGAAAAGCTGGCCGAGTGTGGCGTGCACTTCCTTGATGCGCCGACCGAGATGATTCCGGCCGCGCTGCAGTATCTGGGTGAAAACCCTGACGCCAAGGACGAAGAAACACTGGTCAAGGCGGAACCCGTGCTGGCTGCTGTGCGCCCTTACGTGCAGAAATTCCACAGCTCGGAGTATATCACCGCACTGGCAAATGGTGACATCTGCGTCGCTTTCGGCTGGTCCGGTGACATCCTGCAGGCACGTGACCGTGCATGGGAAGCCGACAATGGTGTCGAGATCGCCTACAACGCGCCTTCCGAAGGTGCGCTGATGTGGTTCGACCAGATGGCCATTCCGGTTGATGCGCCAAACCCTGAAGGTGCGCATGTCTTCCTGAACTTCATTCTGGATGCGCAGAACATGGCGCAGGCGTCGAACTACGTTTACTACGCAAACGGCAACGCAGCCTCGAAAGAGTTCCTCGTTGAAGACGTGATCGGCGATACCGCGATCTATCCTGACGACGCGACGCTTGAGACACTCTACACAACCACGCCGTATGACGCGCGCACGCAGCGCCTTGTCACCCGCATGTGGACCCGCATCAAGTCGGGCACATAAGCCCGTTGATCCCGCCCCGGCCCTTTCGACAAGGGCCGGGGTTTTTCTTTTCGTCCCTGTGACAGCCGGAGCCCCTGACCACGATGCCTCAAACCGTGTTCGCGCCTTGGAATGACCCCGAAGCAAAGCCGCTGATCCGTTTCCAGAATGTTACGAAGAATTTTGGAGACTTCACGGCTGTCGACGATCTGAGCGTTGATATCTACGAACGCGAATTCTTTGCTTTGCTGGGGCCATCCGGCTGCGGCAAGACGACAATGATGCGCATGCTGGCAGGGTTCGAGACGCCGACCTCTGGCACAATCATACTGGATGGCAAGGACATCTCGCCGGTGCCGCCGAACAAGCGCAGCGTGAACATGATGTTCCAGTCCTACGCGCTGTTCCCGCATCTGACGGTCTACGACAACATCGCCTTCGGCCTGAAGCGCGACAAGCTGCCCGCAGATCAGATCGACGCGCGTGTGAAAGAGATGCTGCGGCTGACGCAGATTGAACGCTTTGCCCAACGCAAGCCGGACCAGATTTCCGGCGGCCAGCGCCAGCGTGTGGCCCTTGCCCGCTCTCTGGCGAAAGCACCCAAGCTTCTTCTGCTGGACGAACCCCTGTCCGCACTCGACAAGAAACTGCGGCAGGACACGCAGTTCGAGCTGATGGACATTCAGGAAAAGACCGGCACGACCTTTGTCATCGTGACCCACGATCAGGAAGAGGCGATGACTGTTGCCTCCCGCGTTGCGGTCATGAACTTTGGCAAGCTCATTCAGGTCGACACACCGACCCAGATCTATGAGGCGCCAAACAGCGCCTATGTCGCCGACTTTATCGGTGACGTGAACATTATCGAAGGCAATGCGACTGTGCAGGGCGATACAGTGTCGATCGCATGGGCCGAGGGGCAACCGGATATCATAGGCACCCCGTCAGAGCCGGTGAGGGCAGGCCGCGTCAGCTTTGTCATCCGACCAGAGAAGATCGCGATTTCGTCAGACAAACCCACCGACCGGCGCAACGCTGTACAGGGCAAGGTTCTCGACATCGCCTATCTTGGCAACATGTCGACCTATCATGTCGAAATGCCCGATGGCACTGTTATCAAGGCAACCGCTGCCAACCAGCGCCGTCGTGATAGCCTGCCATTTACCTGGGAAGACCCTGTCTGGCTGTCCTGGACCGACACCGCCGGCGTCGTTCTGGCGGACTAGGGGGTAGCAATGAACATCCGCCGGCTGTCATTGATATCGGTTCCCTACTTTTGGTTGGCGTGCCTGTTTCTGGTGCCCTTCCTGATTGTCTTCAAGATTTCGCTGTCAGATACAGCGCTCTCGATCCCGCCTTACACACCGACGCTCGAGCTGTCCGAGGGCTGGGGCGGGCTGCGCGATATGTTCAGCCAGCTGGATTTCGAGAATTTCGAGTTTCTGGCAACTGATGATCTGTATTGGAAAAGCTATCTCTCATCCGTCCAGATTGCGCTGATCTCGACCTTGTTGTGCCTGCTGGTTGGCTTTCCGATGGCCTATGGCATGTCACGGGCGCCACAAGAGTGGCAGCCGACACTGATGCTTCTGGTGATCCTGCCGTTCTGGACCAGCTTTCTGATCCGCGTCTACTCGCTCATCGGGATTATCAGTCAGGAAGGGCTGCTGAACCAGTTCCTGATGTGGATCGGCGTCATCAACGACCCTCTGACGATCCTGAACACCAACATCGCGGTCTATATCGGGATTGTGTACACCTATCTGCCGTTCATGATCCTGCCGATCTATGCCACGCTGATCAAACTGGACGCGTCGCTTCTTGAAGCGGCTGAAGATCTGGGGTGCTCGCGGACCGAGGCCTTCTGGCGCATCACCGTGCCACTGTCAAAGGCTGGTATTATCGCCGGTTGTTTCCTTGTCTTCATCCCCGCGCTGGGCGAATTCGTGATCCCGTCGCTTTTGGGTGGGTCGGAAACGCTGATGATCGGCAAGGTGCTTTATGAAGAGTTCTTCTCGAACCGTGACTGGCCGGTGGCCAGTGCGGTGGCCGTGATCCTGCTTTTGATCCTGATCGTGCCGATCGTCCTTTATCAGCGCAACGAGCAGCGCATGATGGAGGCCGAACAATGAGGCGGATGTCATGGTTCAACACGACCTCGCTCGCCCTTGGGTTTGCGTTTCTCTACATCCCGATGCTGGTCGTCATTGTCTACAGCTTCAACGACAACCGTCTGGTAACAGTCTGGAGTGGCTTTTCGACCCGCTGGTATGGCGAGCTGTTGCAGAACGAGGCGTTTCTTGATGCGGCTTGGGTGACGTTCAAGGTCGGGTTCTTTTCGTCCATCATTGCGACAGTCCTCGGCACGATGGGGGCCTATGTGCTGGTGCGTGGCGGCCGGTTTTACGGGCGCACCCTGTTTTCCGGGATGATGTATGCGCCGCTGGTGATGCCAGAGGTGATCACGGGTCTGTCGCTGCTTTTGCTCTTTATCTCGATCAATCTGGATCGGGGGATCGTGACCATCGTCCTCGCCCATGCGACCTTCTCGATGTGCTATGTCTCGGTTGTGGTCAGCTCGCGTCTGGTCAGCTTTGACCGCTCGGTCGAAGAGGCCGCCCTTGATCTGGGTGCGACCCCCTTCCAGGCTTTCCGTCTGGTCACCTTGCCAATCATTGCACCTGCGGTGATATCCGGTTGGCTGCTGGCGCTGACCCTGTCTCTGGATGATCTTGTGATTGCGTCCTTTGTGGCGGGGCCATCCGCAACCACGCTGCCGATCAAGGTCTTCAGTTCGATCCGTCTGGGTGTCAGTCCCGAGATCAACGCGCTCTCCACAATCCTGATTTCGATTGTCGCGATCGGGACGATCACAGCGTCGCTGATGACCAAGCGGGCGATTGTCCGACGACAGAAAGCCGAGCAGATGGCCGAGCAATCCGCCTAGCCCGCGTTCATGTCTTTCAGCAGGCGTCCGTGCTTCTGCGTCTGGGCGATCAAGGCGCCAAAGGTTGTGTAACCGCGCGCCTCCAGCAGGGGCAGCAGCTTGACCAGTGCCTGACCCGTGGCAAGCGCGTCGCCATAGGCGGTATGGCGCGCCTCGGGCGGGATGGTGATGGAAAGCCGCTCGCACAGTGCATCGAGGGTGTGTGTCTCGTTCGTGCCAAAGACGACCGCAGACAGGAGCACCGTGTCCAGCACGGGATGATCCCAGTTGATGCCCATCTCTGCCTCGGCCTTGCGCAAGAGGCCGATGTCAAAAGGTGCGTTATGGGCAACGAGGACTGCATCGCGGGCGAATTGGTGGAAGTCGCGGCCGACTGTCGCGAAATCGGGCGCGCCCTTCACATCGTCGTCGGTGATGTGATGCACGGCGGTTGAGGCGGGCGGAATGGGGCGGCCGGGATCAACGTAGGTGTCGACCATCTCGCCCGCGACGAGCCGACCGTTCAGAATACGCACCGCGCCAAGTTGGATCACGGCATCCTTTTCGACCGAAAGACCCGTGGTTTCAGTATCGAATGCGACATAGCAGAGGTCACGCAAGGGCGTGTCCATCACGTCTTTGGCGATACCGGCATTGAGCAGATCAAAATCAAAGACCAAAGGTCGCGCGCTCAACGGCAGGTCGGCGTGTTGCACGTCAATCACCAGCATATAGCCGCCACCGTCCAGACCCTTGATGCGGGCAGGGTGGGCCGTTGTTCTGGCCTGATCGTACAGGCTGAAGGCCACCTCACCACCACGGCGGGCCAGTTTCTTTTGCGCCGCAATCAGTTCTTTCGGTGCAAAGTAATCGCTGAGCGGCGCCTTCAGACGGGGCGGGGCAATGGCCGACAGCACGCCAGCAGCCTGACCGTCGTAAAGCACAATCTCGTCTGCCGGATTGGCAAGGATCGTTGCGACAGGGATTTCCGTCAGCAGGGCTGTCAGGCGCGCGGCTTCTGTCTGCAGGCGGGCAGTCTCCTGCGCCACCTGACTTGCCGTGGACATCACACTGGCGCTGAGTTGCGATGACATGGCTGACGCGGCTGGTGCGAGGTCCCCAAGGTAGCGCGCGTCGGCGGCGTCAAATTGACCATCCACGCCTGCATGTGCACGCAGTCTGAGGTCGGCGGCCAATCTGTTGATCGGCTTGGCGACGTTTTCGTCAAACAAGAGCCAGACACCGACAGCCAGTCCGGTGTTGAGGAAAGCAAAGATTGCAAAGGCAGTGATAAAGGGGCCGGCAGGCAGACCGTCGCTACGTGTCCATCCATAATAGACCGCCAGTCCGGCCAGTGCCGCGCCCCCGACCGCCATGAGGCAGAAGAACAGGAAGATGCGCAGGCGCAGGCCAAGGCGGGTGAACATGTCAGGTCTCGCAGGCGGTCATCAGGATGGGGTCGTCGGGCGGCATCGCTTCCCAATCGGCATTGGCGATTGCGCCGTCTGCATCAAACTCGGCCCCGTCGATCAGAAGCGCCGATCGCGCGCCCGTGCAATCGAACAGCATGGGCGCCTGATTGACCGGCGACCAGCGGCCAAAGAAGTAGAGGTCCGCCAGCCGTTGTTCGGGGAAGGCGTCGTTGGTGCGGGCGGTGCCGGTATCCACAGCCACAAAACGTTTGGTGTAAGGCCAGATTTGGGTCCAAGGTCGCAGCCAGCTTTGTTCTTCGACCGTCATGGCGATCTCGATGCCGTCGGGCAGGTCGGCGGTGGTTCTGCCGAACCACGTATATTCATTCGAGATGGTCATGCCGATCATCCCTGCACCTGCTGCAATCGGGGTGATCCAGCGCGGAAGACGCTTGCCCGTCAGCATATTGAGCAGCATGGCAAGACCCGCACATGCGATCCCTGCAAATATTGTCGCGATGAGTTCTACAAACATGATTTACCCCAGCATTCCCTTGCCCGACCCTATGGCCGATTGCATCGTCTTGACCACGACGAATGCGTTGCGCAAGTGGCTGCGCTCGAAATCCGACAGATCGGCAGGGTTGAGAAAGTTGTCCGGCTTCTCGCCCCGTTTCACTTGAGCGACCTGATGTTCCAGCCGCGTCGTGGCGATCAGGTCATAGGCGTCCAGCAGGTCCGCCCCGCCCGCAGCCGAAAGGATGCCCGCCTCTATCGCCGCCTCCAGCCGCGCCCGTGTGTTCACCGGCTTCAGTTGGCCCTGCAGTGTGTAGAGGCGACCCAGATCGACCACCGGCACGACGCCGTTGTGCTTGAGGTCCAGTTCGTTCCGGTGTTCGCCGCTGCGGATTGTGGCAAGGCCGCGCAACAGGCCCAGAGGCGGCGCGTGCTTGAGAGAGTTCGACACCATATGCGCCACAAAAATCGAGTTCTTGGCTGCCTTGGCCAGTGTCTCGGCCTGCAGATGGTCGAAGAGCGTTTCATCGCCACCGATAGGTCGCAGGTCGAACATGACCGACGCGAGCATCTGTGCTTCCTGGTCGGGTTTGGCGATCCAGCGTGAAAAATAGTCTTTCCAGACTGAGAGCGGCTGACACCAGCGCGGGTTCGTCGCCATCATGTCACCGGGGCAATAGAAATAGCCGCAGGTGTCGAGCCCGTCGCTGACGAATTTTGCGAGCTTGGCGAAATAGGCGAGGTCTGCATCAGTCGCGTCGTCGGACAGGATCAGGCAGTTGTCCTGATCCGACACGCCGGTCTGTTCCTGCCGCCCCTGCGACCCGCAGGCCAGCCAGAGATAGGCAACGGGGGCAGGGCCGATTTCCGCATGGGCCAGTGTCAGCAGCCGACGGGTGGCAGTATCGGCGAGGTCGGTAATCAGGCGGGTGATGACTTCGTGCCGGTTGCCCTGTTCCACCAGCTGCACCAGCAAGTCGGGGATTTCGCGGGTCACCTTGGCCATGTCGTCGGCCGTGTCTGCCTGCGCGAGACGGCCCACCAGATCGGCGGATGACATCGCCTGTGCGCGCGTCAGGTCGGTTTGGGTCACGATGCCGATAAGCCGGTCATCTTCGACAATGGGGATATGGCCGATGCTGCGCTCGACCATCAGGTGCAGCACGTCCGTGCCCAGCGCCCTTGGGCCGAGGGTCAGCAGGCCGGTAGTCATGATGTCGGACACGGGCAAGGCGGGATCAAGGCCTTTGGCAACCACGCGGCCCGCGATATCGCGGACAGTGACAATACCTTTGAATTCATCCCCGTCGACCACGCAGATCGAGGAAATCCGCCGATCATGCATCACTGCGGCGGCGTCCTTTACGGGTGTCTCGGGCGCGCAGGTGACAGGCGCACGCGACATCAGTTGCCCGACGCTAAGCGTTGTCAGATCGCGGCGCTGTTTGGGTTGCGGGCGGCTGCGGTCAAAAAACTGCTGGAATTTGAGGTCAGTCTTGAACAACCGGTCAAACTCGGCAGCGGGCAGCACGATGAGAACCGCATCCGACGTGACCCGCGCCGTCCGACTGGCGCGTTCGCCGCGCAAGAGGGCGCGTTCACCGAATGAATTGCGGGGACCGAGGGTCGAGATCAGTTCACCGTTTGCATCGGTGATCTCAATCTCTCCGCTGACGATCAGGTAGAGGGCGGTGACGGGATCGCCGTTGGCAAAAATCGTCGCACCGGCAGGGTGCGGTTCCGACGTGCATGACTTTGCAAGGGTGCTCAGGGCGGCATCCTGCATACTGCTGTAGGGATGCACCGAGGCCAGAAACTGAGCGTGGGCGAGGGGAAGCGTCATGCAGATCCCTTTTATCAGATGTCCTGCCCACGGGGTGCGCGGGCAGGACGATTGGCTTGTGGAACGCGCAACCCGAGGGCTGCGCGCAATGGCTTAGTGGTCGGAGGCCGCACCGGCACCGCGTGGGATGCGGACGCTTTCGACCAGATCCTTGATGTGCTGCGGTGTTTCCTTGGTCATACCAGACACAACGTAAGCCACGGCAAAGTTGATCGCCGCACCGATTGCGCCGAACGATGTCGACTTGATCGGGCCAAGCAGCGGATCGGCGTCCGTGAAGCTGTTGGTGTCAGGGATGAAGAACCAGCCCTTGTGCAGGAAGATGTAGAGCAGCGTCACAACCAGACCTGCCAGCATACCGGCAACCGCCCCTGTGTTGTTGATGCGGGTCGAGAAGATACCCATCATCAGCGCAGGGAAGATCGAGGCTGCTGCCAGACCAAAGGCCAAAGCCACGGTTTGTGCCGCAAATCCCGGTGGGTTCAGACCCAGAAGAACCGCCACAACAATCGCTGCTGCCATCGAGATACGGGCTGCCATCAGTTCGGACTTCTCCGACATGTTTGGCGTCAGCTGACCCTTCAGAAGGTCGTGAGACACCGCCGAAGAGATCGCCAGCAGAAGACCCGCAGCAGTGGACAACGCAGCCGCCAGACCACCAGCAGCCACCAGACCGATGACCAAACCCGGCAGGTTGGCGATCTCAGGGTTGGCCAGAACCAGAATGTCACGGTTGAAGTTGGTCAGCTCGTTACCGGCCCAGCCGTTGGCTTCTGCCTTGGCTTGCAGGTCGGCATTCGCATCGTTGTAGTACTGGATGCGACCGTCGCCGTTCTTGTCTTCCCAGCCCAGAAGGCCGGTTTTCTGCCAAGTTGCCATCCACGCATATTCAGGCTGTGTTTCGATCTGCTCGACCGAGACCGCAGCACCGTCTGTGCCATTTGGCCACATCAGTTCAGAGATGTTCAGGCGTGCCATCGCACCAACAGCCGGGGCTGTGAGGTAAAGCAATGCGATGAAGACCAGCGTCCAGCCAGCGGACCAACGTGCGTCAGACACCTTAGGA
>CAZOMZ010000048.1:0-10104 GCA_964581065.1 uncultured Loktanella sp.
GTGCGCACCATGGCGTCCTGCCCGACCAGATCGGCAAAGGTTTCGGGCCGGTATTTGCGGGCAAGCACCTGATATTTCGGCTGGTCGGTCATTGCGGCCTTTGGCAGAGGATTCGGACGAGGGTCAGCCTAGGATGCGGTGGGGCAGAGGTCCACCGTCTCAGAGCGACCAGAGGATGATGCCGGTCGCGACGGCGGCGAAGGACAGGGCCGATGCCACAAAGGTCAGCGCCCGCGTCGGCTGCGCCTCGACGTCACGTTCGTGCAACCGGTGCAGGGTTTTGCAGGCCTGCCGCCATGCCGCCCAGAAGATCGCGATGGCGGTCAGCAGGAACACGCTGGCCACAGCCTTTGCGGCCCATGTGGGTTCGAACGCGCCAAAGACGGCCTTGAGACCGATGGCCACCCCGATGGCACCCAGACCCGTACCGGTCCAGCTGGCAAAGGTGCGTTCATTGGCCATGATCGTGCGATCCTCGGCCCATTCGGTGCGCTGCTCGGCGCGGTCTTCGTTCTCTGTCATGGGGTTAATCTAGCTGGAAATCTCCAGCGTGCGAGGCTTAACTGCAGGGATGGACGGATTTGCGATTTACGACTTTCCCTTGGCAGGCGGGACTTTGGCGATTTCGCCGATGCCGGGCCGGACACGGCATTATTACACCGACTGGCAGCATCTGACGGACTGGTCGCCCGATCTGGTGATCACGATGACGGCGCGGGCCGAGCTCGAGCGCAAGGGCGCAGGATCACTCGGCACCGATCTGGCGAATGCGGGTATCGACTGGGTCCATTTCCCCGTGCCAGATATGGGTGTGCCCTTGCAGGACAAATGGGATCTCGTTCGTGACAAAGCGCTGGGCGTCCTTGCCGCGCGGGGGAAGGTTCTGGTGCATTGTTTCGGGGGGTGCGGTCGCTCGGGCATGGTCTGTCTGCGCCTGATGATCGTAGCCGGAGAACCCGCTGACCGCGCCTTGGCCAGATTGCGTCATGCGCGGCCCTGCGCTGTCGAGACCGAGGCGCAACTGGATTGGGCGCGGCAGGGTTAGGGGTGGAAAAGCGGTGTATGGGCAGCGTAAGGCCCTGTCCTTACAGCAGCCATACGCAGCCTGCGGCCGCTAGCGCTTCTTGTTCTGCATCGCGTTTTTGACCATCTTTCCGAATTTGCGGGAGCGGTCGCGCGCCTGTGCAATCGTTTCGGTCGCCTGCGCGTTTTCCCGTTTCAGCTTGTTAAAGCGGCGCAGGCGATCAGGATCGATCTCGCCCGTGGCAATCGCCGCCTGGACAGCACAGCCCGGCTCGGTTTCATGGGCGCAGTCGCGAAACTTGCACTGCGCTGCCCGTTCCGAAATCTCGGGGAACGTCGCGTCGATGCCAAAGGCCACCTCGGCGACGCCAAGACCACGCATACCGGGCGTATCGATTAGCCAGCCACCGCCCTGCATCCGGTGCAGCGATCGGGCTGTGGTGGTATGACGTCCTCGTGCGTCGTCTTCGCGGATGTCCTGTGTCAGTGCCGTGCCACCCGTCAACGCGTTGGCGACGGTCGTCTTTCCCACGCCGGATGATCCGGTCAGCGCAATCGTCTGGCCTTTGCCACACCACGGGGCAAGCGTCCGGGCGACCTCGTCGGATTTCGCGTTCAGCAAGATGACCTCGAGATTGCGTCCCAGCGCTTTGGCCTGATCGGCAAAGCTTTCCGCGTCGTCCGTCTGGTCGGCCTTGGTGATCAGGATCACGGGCGTGATCATCGCGTCATGTGCAAGGGCGAGATAGCGCTCCAGTCGGGCGGCGTTGAAGTCGTTGTTGCAGGATGTGGTGATAAACAGCGTATCAAGGTTGGCCGCAATCAACTGCTTGTCGCCGGTGTGGTACTCGGTGCCGCGTGACAACTCGGTCTGGCGGTCCAGCACGCGGGTCAGGCGGTGTTGGTCAGGCAGGCACAGCACCCAATCACCAACGGCAACCGCAGCCGTGGTGATGCCGGGGTCAAGGGTCAGCTCCAGCGGACCGATTTCCGAAAGCGCGTTCACGCGGTCACGGTGGACTTCGGTGATGCGGGCGGGGATATGTGTCGTCAACTCGTCAATTTCGAGTTGCGACATAAAAAAGGGCGACCATCCAAGGTCGGCGCGTGTCAGATCTGTCAAGGGTATGTCCTCGTCATGGGGTAGCAATGCGTCAACCGGTGAATGCGGTCAACGGGAACCGGACGAGGGAACGGATCGTGCTTCAGCGCACCCAAGCCGGAGTGGGCGTTCTTGCGACAATCATAAAACGTCCTCCGTTCCTTGGATGGGGTCTTGCGCTTTGCAGCGCGGGCTGAGGTGAGAGGCTGACAACGACCCAAGCGGGGCTCGTTATGGCTGCTACCTTCCGGTCCTGACCAGGTTGGCGAGGCGCCTGCCCGCGCCAACCTCTCGAGACCTGATATAGGCTGGCAGGTCCGAGTCTGCAAGCGGTCAGAAATGCAGCAGGTATCCCGATCTGCCGTCCGGCAATTCGTGCGGTTCAAGGGCAACGGGCGCAAGGTCGGAGACGCCAGGGTCGCCACCAATCCAGACTGCGGCGCCCGCTGGCGCGCGAAACTGCCAGACGTCACGGGGTGCGCATTGGCTGGCCGCACCCGCAGCAATGGCGTCGATCAGCACATCCCGAAGGCTTTCGTCCGAGGTCCAGAGCCTGTCGGTGTCCGGTATGACCGGAAATCCGCCTCCGCCGCCTGCCCGAAAATCAGTCGTAGCGACGCAGTAGGTCAGATCGTCTGAGACCGGTTGTCCGTCCAGCCGGATATTGCGGACCCTGCCTTCGGTTTCCGGACGGGGTTGACCGCTGAAATCGGATTCTGCCCCGGCCGAAAGGTCGATGTTGTAGGTCAGCCCGAAAAGCCCGTCACACTGGTAGCCTGCACTTTCTGCGAGGATCAGCGCCGGCGTCCCTTGGGCGGCTGAAACGGTCGCATAGCGCGCGGCACTGCGTTCAAGCCAGTCGCGGAGCTGCCGACCCGTTCTGCGGATCGCACAGAGCCGGTCGTTGAAGGGAAACAGTCGTGTTGCATCAAGGCGCGTCAGCGCGCCCGCGGGCAGATCAATGCGCTGTCCGATCCCGCGTGCTCCGGCAGGCTGAAACGGGGCGACAGCCGCGATCAGGCATGGAACCCTGGCCTTGGCCGAGACCGTCTTTTGCATCACATCGGCAAACAGCCATGCGACCGGATCGGGAAAGACGGTGGCGAAGTGGTTGTGCAGGCGCTGCCCCGCGTGACCGATGATCTGGCGCATGTGCTGCTGTGCGGTGTCATGCGCAGGTGCGGTCAGGGCCGCAATATCGGACCTTTCAACACTTTGCGGCAACTGCGTCTGCCCGTTGCGATGCAGGCGGACCGCGTGATCTATGACGCGCCAGCCGTTCCGGGCGTATTCTAACGTAAGGTCGATCTCGCCCAGATGGTTGCCATGATACCCCGCCATCACAGCCGGTTTGCCCAGGATCGTGCCGCTTTCATGGCAGATCGCAGCATCCGACGCGCGGCGCGGATCAGGAAAGATGTCGTGAACATGACCAAGCAGCAGCAGGTCAATTCCGTCGATTGCGGCAATGGTGGTTGCAGACTCGGGCAAAGTGGTATGCGCATCGCCGGGTCCGACATGGCAAAGTGCGATGACAAGATCGGCACCTGCCCGCCTGATGTCCGGCACATGGCGGTTGGCGGCTTCGGCAATGGGCACCACCGACACGCCATGCGCCTGGGTCAACGACGGAGGAGCAAAGCCGGTCACACCAATCCTGATCGGGCGGGTGACGCCGTCGTTGCATATGATCCGGCGCAAGAGAATGGTGTAGGGCGTCCAGTCGTCGGCGGCGGGACCAGCCGCGACATTGGCGCTGACGACGGGGCAGTCGAGTTGGTCTGCAAAGGCCGCAAGGGCGGCCGCGCCATAGTCAAATTCGTGGTTGCCAAGGGTGACCGCATCATATCCCAGCCTGTTGAATGCGCGCGCCATGGCATGAGCGGCACCATCATGCACCTGCATGGCCAGCGTGTCGGCCAGCGGCGTCCCTTGCAGAAAGTCACCGTTGTCGAACAGGAGCGTCGTCACGCCACCGTCCCCCCTGCGGGCAGAGATGACATCGGCAAGCGGCGCGAGGCCGATTGCGGGATCGGCCTGATCCGTGAAATAGTCGTGCCCCAGCAGGTGCATATGCAGATCTGTCGTCTCTAGAATGCGCAACTGGCCCTGCGGGTGCATGATCGCCCTCCTGCTCTGCATGCAACCATAGGATGTTTTTTGAGAGTCCACCACACCGGAATTGCCTGCCAAATTGCACTTGAACGCAGTCCGTGTCATTCCGGCGCAATGAGACTTGCAGAGACAGTGACATTTGGCGGTTCGGGGCTGGATCGCGCAGCCGAACTGAGGGGCGATCCGGCTGCACTGCGGGCCCGGGCAGGCGCGGTAGCGATTCTGATGTGGCGTGGCAAGCCGATGCTGGCAGAGGACGGTTTGCAGCGCGTGCCGCTGGACCATCAAGTCATGCGCGACGCGGCAGATGATCTGATCTTTCTGGGGTTGGAAGACGATGCGCCGGTGTTTGCCGCCGATCTGTCGGGATGGGAACCTGACAATCTGGACGACAGCACGCTTGACCAGTTTCTTGATCCCTCGCAGCAAAACCATCCGGCAGTGCCCGGGGCGGTCTTCGCCGAATTGCGGGCCGTGATGACGCAACTGGACAGGCGCGATGCGGAACTGGCAGCGACTGCCAAAGCCGTGATGGGCTGGCACCGGTCGCACGGGTTCTGTGCGGTCTGCGGTGCCAAAAGCCGGATGGCCATGGCGGGCTGGCAGCGGGATTGCGACGCATGCGGCGGACACCACTTTCCGCGCACGGATCCTGTCGTGATCATGCTGATCACGCGGGGCAACAAAGTGCTCATGGGCCGCTCGCCCGGGTGGCCCGAGGGAATGTATTCGCTTCTCGCCGGTTTCATTGAACCCGGAGAAACCGTCGAGGCAGCGGTGCGCCGCGAAGTCTTTGAAGAGGCCGGCATCAGGGTCGGACAGGTGACCTATCTGTCAAGCCAGCCATGGCCTTTCCCCTCGTCCCTGATGATCGGCTGCGCGGGTGAGGCGCTTGACGAACAGATCACGATTGATCCGGCCGAGATCGAGGACGCGATCTGGGTCAGTCGTGAGGACATCGCGCTGGCCTTTGGCGGAAACCACCCCAAATTATTGCCAGCCAGGAAAGGTGCGATTGCCCATTTCCTGCTTGCGGCATGGCTGTCCGACAGGCTCGATTAGAGGAAGAAGGTATGAAGCTCAGTACACGCGAGGACATCGAGGCGCCGGTCGATTTCGTCTACGACCGTGTGACCGATTTTGCCGCTTACGAACGGCGTGCTCTGCGGCAAGGGGCCGAGGTGAGCTGCCGTAGCAGCGGTCCCCCCGCGGTTGGCACGATCTGGGATGTGTCTTTCAGTTTTCGTGGCCGCGACCGGCGTGTCGCGGCCGAGCTGACAGCGCTGGAGCGCCCCTCGACACTGGCGATCAACAGTGTGTCCGATGGGCTTGATGTTGTGACCGAAGTGGATCTGATTCCCTTGTCGCAAACCCGCACCCGCGTGATGGTGAGCATCGAGGTCAAGGCCCGTACATTGACCGCGCGGCTCTTGTTGCAGTCCTTGAAGCTGGCAAAGACCAAACTGACCAAACGCTTCAAGGCCCGCGTTCTGGACTATGCCGAGGATATCGAGGATCGCTATCGGCGCGATGGCTGAGAAGGGGGCTTTGCCCCCGCTGCTGCGCAGCTCCCCCAGGATATTTTGGGGCCAATAATGACGGGGCTAATGCGCCCTTTCGTGCCTGCGGGCAGCGGCAGGGTAGACGCCCATGACCAGCAGATGGTCGGTGAAATAGGCGAGTTCCTCAAGCGCGAGCTTCACGTTTGCGTCGTCGGGATGACCTTCGATGTCGGCGTAGAACTGGGTCGCCATGAAATCACCGCCGACCATGTAGCTTTCCAGCTTGGTCATGTTGACGCCATTGGTCGCAAAGCCGCCCATCGCCTTGTAGAGTGCGGCGGGGATGTTGCGCACGCGGAAGACAAAGCTGGTCATCATCCCGTGCTCGCCGCGCCGCGTGTAGTCGGGATCGCGCGCCATGATCAGAAAGCGCGTGGTGTTGCGGGCGTGATCCTCGATATGGCGGGCCAGCACCTTGAGCCCGTAGATATCGGCGGCAAGCTCGGAGGCGAGGGCTGCCTTTGACGGATCATTGCCATCGGCGACTTCGCGGGCGGCGCGGGCGTTGTCCGAGCTGGTGCGCCCGCGGATGCCATGTTCTTTGAGGAAGGTGGCACATTGCGGCAGGATCACGGGGTGTCCTGATGCCTCGGTGACATCGGCAAGCCGGGCGTCGGTGGTGCCAAGCAGGTTGATATGCACCCGCACAAAGGTTTCATCCACGATATGCAGCCCGCTTTCGGGCAGCAGCGAATGCACATCTGCGACGCGCCCGTAAGTCGAGTTCTCGACTGCAATCATGCCCAGTTCGGCCTCGCCCCCGCGGACGGCCTCGATGGCAGAATCGAAGGTCGGGCAGGGCAGCGGTGCGTGATCGGGACGGGCGGTGACACATGCTTCATGCCCGTAGGCACCAAGTTCGCCCTGAAATGCAATCTTCCGCGACATGACTGTGGCCTCCTTGCCCGCTAACAATCAAAAATGGGCACTTGGTCGCGGCTCTATACCTTGCATGTTTGCATGGGAAGCGGATACATAGCCGCAAAACTGGGAACGGAATGGAACGCGACATGTTCGACACAATGACAATGACCAAGGCGATAGGCGGTTTTTGCGGCGCCTTTCTTGTGTTTCTGCTGGGTGCTTGGCTCGCCGAGGAAGTCTATCATTCGGGCGGTCACAAGGGCGAACAGGCCTATGTGATCGAAGTGGCTGACGCCGGTGGCGCAGCCGAGGAAGTGGTGGAAGAAATCCCCTTCGATGTCGTGTTCGCATCTGCCAGCGCCGAGGATGGTGAAGGTCTGTGGCGCGCCTGCCGGTCTTGCCACGCGCTTGAAGCCGGTCAGCACGGCACAGGTCCGGCACTTTACGGCGTCGTGAACCGTCCGGTCGCCTTCTATGACGACTTCAACTACTCCGGCGCGCTGGCTGCGGTTGCCGAAGTCTGGACACCTGATGCCCTGAACGGTTTCCTTGAGAATCCCCGCGCCTACGCGCCAGGCACAGCGATGAGCTATAACGGGATGCGCAGCGTTGAAGATCGCGCCAACCTGATTGCCTATCTGGCGACGTTCGGCAACTGATCTGCCGCATCAACCCATGACGAAAAGCCGCGCCTCCGGGTGCGGCTTTTTTCTTTTGTTACGGACTGATCACCGTTCAATCACGCAAACTCAACTTGAATGTTTGCCAAACTGCCCATTTACTTCATGTAATATGTCAACAGTCACCCAACGCGGAGAAGAAGATGCAGAACCGTCCCAAGGCGCGCGCGACAGCAAAACGGATCAACAGGTCTGAGGTTTTCGGCAGGCAATGGGTGATCGGGTCACTGGTGGGGATGGCCGCCCTTTGGGGTGCGGCCGAGGTCTTTGCCGATGCGCATGATCCGGTGACGGTCAGCCACGGCTATACCAACTTTGGCGAGCTGAAATACGGGCCGAACGAAGTGCTGGACTATGTGAACCCCGACGCACCAAAGGGCGGCGAGTTTTCACAATGGGCGCAGGGGACATTTGACAGTTTCAATCTGTCCACCCGCAAGGGTGTGCCCGCTGCATTGTCGACCATCGGCTATGAAAGCATCCTGACAGGCACGGCCGACGATCCATATGGCGCCTATTGCTACCTTTGCACCACGTTGGAGTATCCTGAAGGCCGTGACTGGGTGATTTTCAATCTGCGTGATGACGTCAAGTTCTGGGACGGCACCACGATGAACGCAGAGGATATCAAGTTCACCTTCGAGCTTTACCTCGAACAGGGGATTACCGAATACCGCAATGTCTATTCGCAGTTCATCGACAGCGTCGAAGTGCTGGACGAATACCGCATCCGTTTCAACTTTACCGACGCGGCACCGCGCCGCGATGTGGTGACCTGGGTTGGCGGGACATCGGCCTTTTCCAAGGACTGGTTTGATGAAACCGGCACACGCCTTGATGAAGCCTCGACCGAGCCGTTCATGGCCACAGGCCCCTACCGTCTGGACGAGGTCGATATCGGCCGCCAGATCATCTATCGCTACGACCCGAACTGGTGGGGTGCGGATCTGCCGATCAATCAGGGCCGCAACAACTTTGAGACAGTCCGCGTTGAGTATTTCGCAGACAGCAACGCTGCATTTGAGGGCTTCAAATCCGGCGTCTACACGTTCCGCAATGAAAACAGCTCATTGCAATGGGCGACGGGTTATGACTTTCCTGCCGTGCAAAGCGGTTGGGTGAATGTCGAAGAGCTGCCCGACGGTGCGATCGGCACCGGTCAGGGTTTTGTCTTCAATCTGAACCAAGAGAAGTTCCAGGACCCGCGCGTGCGTCAGGCGGTCACCTACATGGTGAACTTTGAATGGATGAACGAGACCCTGTTCTATGGCCTTTATGAGCGTCCGCAGTCCTTTTGGGACAACTCGGATCTGAAAGCCAATGGTGCGCCGACCCAAGCAGAGCTGGCCATCCTTCAGCCGCTGGTTGACGAAGGTCTGCTTGATGCGGCCATTTTGACGGATGAGGCGGTGATCGCCCCTGTGTCGGCCACCGCTGACCGTCCGCTTGACCGCGGCGCGTTGCGCGCGGCCTCGGCCCTGCTGGATGAGGCCGGCTGGATCGCTGGCGAGGACGGCTTGCGCCGCAAGGACGGCGAAGTGCTGAGCGTCACATTCCTCGAGCGTTCACCGCAGTTCGACCGGATCATCAATCCGATTGTCGAGAACCTCAAGCGCCTTGGCATTGATGCTGTGCTGGAGCGTGTGGATACCGCCCAGTGGATCGAACGCCGCCGCTCGGGCAATTTCGATATCGTCAATGCGTCGCTTGGTCAGGGATACGAGCCGGGTCAGCAGTTGGCGCAGTTCTTTGGATCTGCCGCGGCTGACGACAGTTCGCGCAACCCGATGCGGTTGAAGAACCCCGCAGTCGACCGCCTGATCGAGATCATTGTCGATGCCGGAAACCTTGAGGAGCTGACTGTGGCGACACGTGCGCTGGACCGTGTTCTGCGGGCCGAACGGTTCTGGATTCCGCAATGGCAGAAGGGTGTGCACACGGTCGCCTATTACGACATCTTTGACTTCAAAGAGGTGCCGCCTCTGGCGCTCTCGCCCCTTGATAACTGGTGGTATGACGCCGAGCGTGCTGCCGAACTGCGCGAAGCCGGCGCCTTTCAGTAGGTAGATAGGTTTCAGTATACATGGGCGCCTATATCATCAGGCGATTGTTGCTTGTGATCCCCACCCTGCTGGGGATCATGATCATCAACTTCGCATTGACCCAATTTGTCCCCGGCGGGCCGATCGAACAGATTCTGGCCGAGCTTGAAGGGCAGGGTGATGTGTTCGAAGGCATATCCGGCGGCGGCAGCGAGATCGCCGAGACCGGCGGCGACGACTACATCGGTGGGCGCGGTTTGCCTGCGGACTTTATTGCCGAACTGGAGCGCGAATTCGGTTTCGACAAGCCGCCGTTGGAACGGTTCCTGAATATGATGTGGAACTATATGCGCTTTGACTTCGGTGAGAGCTACTTCCGGTCGATCAGCGTCTTCGATCTGGTGATGGAGAAGATGCCGGTCTCGATCACTTTGGGGCTATGGTCGACCCTGATTGCCTATCTGATCTCGATCCCGCTGGGTATTCGCAAGGCGGTGCGGGACGGATCGCCTTTTGACACATGGACCAGCGGTGCAATCATCGTGGGCTATGCGATCCCTGGGTTCCTCTTTGCGATCCTGTTGATCGTGCTTTTTGCAGGGGGCAGCTATTGGCGGATCTTCCCGCTGCGGGGCCTGACTTCGGCGAACTGGGAAGAGCTGAGCATGATCGGCAAGGTGCTGGATTATTTCTGGCACATCACCTTGCCCGTGCTG
>CAZOMZ010000049.1:0-10091 GCA_964581065.1 uncultured Loktanella sp.
GTCCCCGCCCAGCTTCACCCCGCCGAACCAGCGGGTGACCACCACGATATGCCCCTCCAGCCCCTCGCGCTCGAGCATCCGCAGGATCACCATCCCTGCCCCTGCCTCACCGTCGTCGTTTTTCAATGGCCCGTCAGGCAAATGCACGGCCCATGTGTTATGGGTCGCCTTGGCGAATTTCTTGTTCCGGCAGAGTTGTTTGACAAAGGCCCGCGCCTCTTCCGCCGAGGCAACAGGGCCACCTGCGACCGCGTATTTCGAGCCACGGTCGCTCAGGGCATTTTCGATGATCTTCAGCGCGGCCTCGGAGCTTTACGAGGTCACTTCGCGCGCAGCGTGTTCGCTGGCGCAGCCACCCGGCTCGCCCAGACGGTCCATCGGGCGCGAGGTCTGCACGTTCATGGCACAGGCATTCGCTTCGGCGTTCCAGATCATGCCGACAGGGCAGCTCTGACTTTGCGCGGCCTGATCGGTGGGCAGGGTCATCACGTTCTCCTCCGCCTGCGCGGCGACAGGCAAAAGAACAAAGGCAAGTACAGTCAGACGCATCGGGGTCTCCTCGTATTGCGGATGGGCCGAGGGTAACCCGAAACGGGCGATTTTCAAAGGCCGCATGGTCGCAGGGTTTGCGCCATATCAAGGCGCGTGCCAACCGATCCGGCTAGACTCCGGTTCGAACATGACTGGAGACGCCGATGAAAGATGCCGCCACCGACACCATGGACGGTGGTGAAATCGAACGACAAGAAGCGCGCGCGGATCAATTTTATGCGCCATTTCCTTGCGACGCTGGACTACCCCGGCAAGGACCCCGAGATCGCGCTGCCGCCCCAGCCCGAGATTGTCGGCAGCGCCAAGAAGGTCGTCCACCGCGCCGATCATATCCTCGGCACGGCACTGCACCCGCAGACCCGGCATGTGAAAGGATAGGGGCAGGCCAGACCTGCCCCCTTGCGGGATGGCTTTACGGAAGGTTCCTGTGGTGCGCCTCCTCTGGTGAAAGGGCGTCCCACGTGGCGCAGGCTGGCGCGATCCGCGCTCTAGCGCTGCTTGAGTGCGGCAAATGTCTGGCGGTTCACACAGTAGGACGGTGCATCAGCCAGAACCGGTGCCTTGGCCAAAAGCCGGTCACACTGCCCCACCTGTTCGCAGCCGCGGCAGCCGGTGATCATATCTGCGTATTCTTCCACGGTGATCATGCCGTCATCCAGGGCATCCGATAGATTGACACGATTGGCCTTGGCCATCTTGATCACACGCCAAAAATGGTCGCGGGCGTTGCCGAGTGTGCGCATAGCTGGTCCTCCTGCTGCGTGACCCCTTGCTAGCAACGTCGCGCCCCGCTTTCCTTGCGCTAAATCAAATCGGATTTCCAAAAACGGTTGATCGGCCTATCTACCAGATCAGTCCCGCAATCACGCAGAGCCAGCCCACACCCACACCGACCGCTGTGACCGCCACCGCCGCCGAGCCGCAGTCTTTGGCCTGCTTGGCCGCATCGCGGCGTTCGGTGCTGATGTCGTCAACGACCCGTTCTATGGCGGTGTTCATGCATTCGGCGGCCAGAATGATGATGCCGCCCATCAAAAGAAAACCGCGCTCGGATGCGCTGAGCGGCAGGACAAAGGCCAGCACACCAAAGACAGCATTCGCGACCAGCCACTGGCTGAGCGACCCTTCGGTCCGGAAGACATGCACAAACCCGTCCCACGACCATATGGCACGCTGTATGACCCGTTGGATCTGTTGCATCAGCATGGCGTCTCTCCCTTTGCATTCACGCGACATTTACATTCTTGTGGGATGAGCAGGCGGCTGCCAAGCCCTTGCTGCGTGACCCAAGGGAACAATTGACGAAACCCGCCGCGAGGATACCTCTGGTGATATGAAAGCAAACCGCACCAGTCTCTACCCCACCGACGCGCTCTCCGAACGGATCGCCGACGGGACAGTGCATGCCATCGGGGTGCTCGGGGCGCTGACAGGGGCGGTCCTGCTGATCATCTGGTCGGCCTTCAATGCCAGCCCCGGTCAGATTGCTGCCATCGCGGTCTATGGCGGGACGCTGATTGCCACCTTTGCCGCTTCTGCCATGTATCATCTGACCCCTTGGGAACACATCCGGCCCGTATTGCGCCGCTTTGACCATGCGGCGATCTATCTCAAGATCGCAGGGACCTATACGCCGCTGGTGGTGATGATCGGCAGCGGGTTTGCCTATCTGGTGCTTGCGGTCGTCTGGACCTTGGCCGTCATCGGTGTGGTGCTGAAACTGTTCTTCTGGCGCACGCCGGGGCGGTTTGGTCCGGTGCTTTATCTGGTGATGGGCTGGCTCAGCCTTGCGCTGGTCTGGTCACTCTGGCCGGTGGTGCCGGTCTCGGCCATGGTGCTGATCGCGATAGGCGGATTGCTCTACACGGCTGGTGTGCCGTTTTACGCAACGCATACGATGAAGTATTCAACAGCAATCTGGCACGGCTTCGTGCTGGCCGCATCAGCCTGTTTCTTTGCGGCCATCTCAATCGGCAGTGCAGCGCTGGTCTAATCCAGAAACGTCCATGTATCGGCGCCGTCGAAATGACGGACAGGCACCTGCGCCACAACCTCGGGTTCGGCCAAGAGCAAGTTGACGGCCATATAGGCGCCCTCTTCGTCAGGGCGCAGGTTCTCCCAATGGGTCGTGCAGCCGCAGGTGGGACAGTGCCGGAAAGCAAGGGACTTTTCGCCGCGCGTATAGCCAACCGTTTCTCCGGTTACCGTGACCTCGGAGATCAGCGCGTAGATCCAGAGCGCGCCAAGACGGCGGCAGACCGAACAATTGCATGAGGTCGCCCGTTTCGCCATGCGGCGGTATTCAAAGGTGACGGCACCGCAATGACAGCTGCCGGTGATCATTGCGCAGCAATCTCGGCGGCCACCCTTTCGACAGTGCGCAGACGGTCGGCATTGGGCGGATGGGTGCCAAGGAAGCGGTCGCCGGGATCTGGCACGCGGAAGAAGAACTGCGCGCCGCGCAGCGGATCAAAGCCCGCCGCAGCGGCAATCCGCGTGCCCAGCGCATCCGCCTCAAGCTCGAAGTCCTTGGAGTAGCTTCGCGCCCCGACAGTCGCCCCGAGACGCAATGCGGTGTCGATCGCATCGGGATCACTGACCCCGAGCGCTGTTGCAATGGTCCCGCCAAGCACGGCCCCCAGCGTCGCATTCCCCTGCGCGCGCGGGATATGGCCCGCGATGTGATGGGCGGCCTCATGGGCCATGACAAAGGCGATCTCGTCGGCGTTGCGGGCATCCGCAATCAGCGCCAGCGTAAAGCCGAGCACCGGACGGCCCGAACTGTCAAGCGTCTGGAAGGCATTGGCCGGCAGCCCCGGACGATCGTCCACGACAATCAGGAAATCGCAATTGTCGCGCGGGCGGCGCTGGCGGCAGAGACGTTCGGCCACGGGTTCGACGCGGCCTGCGGCTGTTTCGAAATTGCGGCTGGCCTGCCGCGCGGACACAACTGGCGCCGCCGCAGGCAGCGTTACGGGCGCACCCGCAGGTGGCAATGGCATAACAGGCGCGCAGGCGGCGGCAAGAAGCAGGGAAAGAAGTGCGAAACGGCGCATCATGTCCTCGGATGGTCTGCTGTCAGCCTAGCAATTTTCCGGCTACTCGCCAGTCACGATTGCGCGGCAGGCGGGGCGCCGCTAGGCTTGGCCCATGTTTACGATCGAACACGACTATGATGCCACTGTCGTCACGCTGGTGGACGAGGGGCAGACGCCTTTGAAAGAGGATGTCATCATCAACGCTTTCGAGGACTGCGTCACCGTCGCGCAATTCGATCCGCGCAGCGAGAAGATGGTGCAGGTGACGCTGTCGATCTCGCAACTGCGCGATCTGGAGGCGGCACTTGACCTGCCCGAGGGGGTTTACCGGTTGCGCAAGGAATAGGGGCTTTGCCCCCGCCCCTGACGGGGCTCCCCCAAGGTATTTTTGAACATGAGAAGATGAGGGCCGGATGGCGACAGGGTTTTTCTGGGATGAAAAGTGTTTCTGGCATGGCGGCGGCAATTACGCGGGCATGCTGCCGGTGGGCGGGTTGGTGCAGCCGCTGGATGGCGGTCTGCCGGAAAGTCCCGAAAGCAAGCGACGCCTGAAAAACCTGATGGATGTCACGGGCCTTTCGGCCGATCTGGCACTGCGCGGGGCCGCGACTGCAACGCGCGAGGATCTGCTACGGGTTCATCCGGCGCATTATCTTGATCAGTTCAAAGCGCTGTCAGACGCAGGCGGCGGTGAGTTGGGACGGCGCACGCCTTTTGGCCCCGGTGGCTACGAGATTGCCGCGCTGTCGGCGGGACTGGCCAAGGCCGCGCTTGCCGCGGTGTTGACGGGTGATCTGGACAACGCCTATTCCCTCTCGCGCCCGCCGGGCCATCATTGCCTGCCGGATTACCCCAACGGGTTCTGCCTGCTCAACAATATCGGTATCGCAATCGAAGCGGCACGGGCGGCAGGGTTGGCCCGCCGCTTTGCCGTACTTGACTGGGACGTGCACCACGGCAATGGCACCGAGGCGGTGTTTTACGACCGCGACGATGTGCTGACCGTGTCGCTCCATCAGGAACGCAATTATCCGATGGACACCGGCGCCTGTGAGGACCGCGGGCGTGGCGCGGGTGAGGGTTTCAATCTCAACATCCCTCTGCCACCCGGCACCGGCCACAAAGGGTATCTGGCGGCGATGGAGCGGCTCGCCCTGCCTGCGATCCGCGATTTTGCGCCTGATGTGCTGATCATCGCCTGCGGCTTTGATGCGGCCGCGAATGATCCCTTGGGCCGGATGCTGGCCACCGCAGAGACATTCCAGATGATGACCCGGCAGGTCATGGCCCTTGCGGATGATCTGTGTGACGGCAAGCTGGTGATGGTCCATGAGGGCGGCTATTCGGAGACCTATGTGCCCTTCTGCGGCCATGCGGTCTTGCAGGAAATGTCGGGCAGCCGGATCAGCGCAGCTGATCCCTTTGCCGAGGTCTTTCCGCTGCGCCAGCCGGATGCGCGGTTCGATGCGTTTGTGGAAGCGTGGATCGATGGGATGGCCGATGCGCTCTGAGGGATATGGCCGCTATGCGGGGCGCCACCGTCCTGCGACCAGCCAGCACACCTCTGCCTTGGCCCGTCGCAGGGTGCGCGGCGCATCCCATCCGGCGATGCGGCCCAGATGAGCACTGAAACCGCCTTCTCTTTTGCTGCCTTGAACGAAACCGCGCGGCGGCACATCCGCCTGTTTCAGATCCATCAGTTCCTCGACCGTTTCGCGATGGGGCTGACCGTTGCCGTCGTTGCGCTGGCCCTGACCGACCGCGGCATGGACCTTTTCCAGATCTCGCTGCTGTTCGGGGTTTATTCGCTGACAACGATGACGATGGAGCTGCCCTTTGGCGGCCTTGCCGACCGTATCGGTCGCAAGCCTGTCTTTCTGGCGGCGGTCGTCGCCAGCCTGATCTCGCTTGCACTGTTCCTGTCCACCAGCGATTTTTCCGTCCTTGCGCTGTCGTTTGCCTTCATCGGGTTCGGGCGCGCGCTCAGGTCGGGGACGCTTGATGCGTGGTTTGTCGAGACCTTCAAAGCCAGCGCGCCGGATGTGGACGTCCAGCCCGCATTGGCCAAGGCACAATGGGCCAATGCCGTGGGTCTGGCCGTTGGCGCGGTCGTGGGAGGGTTTCTGCCTGATGTTCTGGGCGCGTTCGCCACGGGTCTGGGGCTCAGCATCTATGATGTATCCTACCTTGCAAGCTTTGGCGTGATGTCGGGGGTTCTGGTTTTCACGGCTCTGGCCGTCGTCGAAGCCCCGCGCCCGAAGACCCCTTCAGCGCTCTTGCGGGGTTTTGCGGATGTCCCGTCGGTGATCAGGGATGCGGGGCGTCTGGCGCTGAAACACCCGACCCTGTCGCTCTTGCTGACGGCTCTGGCCTTCTTTCTGATGGCGACCAACCCGGTCGAGGTGATCTGGCCGACCCATGCAAAACCCATGCTGGATGAAGGATATGCAAATACCGCCATCGGCATCGTGACTGCCGGTTATTTCTTCTCGATCGCCTTGGGCGCATTCCTGTCACCGCACATCAGCCGCCTCTTCAGGCGGCGGCACGCTGTCACGCTGTCGGCAGGTTTTGCAGGCCTCGCGGGCCTTCAGATCGTGCTGGCGCTGCAGGGCAGTATCATGGGCTTTGTTGTGATCTTTGTCCTCTATTCGGTGATCCTCGGTGTCATCGAAACGCCTGCCAGCAGCATTCTGCATCGTTGTGTCGACGACCGCCAGCGGTCCACAATGCTATCGCTGAGGTCATTGATCCAGCAACTCGGCGGGGCAGCGGGTCTGGTTCTCGCGGGTGCCATCGCCGAGGTCTACGGGACACCTGTCGCATGGATTGTCGGCGCGGCGTTCCTGCTGGTTGCAGCGATGCTGGCTTTTGTGCTGGTCAGACGACTTGCCGTCGCGGCCGGTTCCTGACGGTCTGGCGCCTCGCCTCGCGTCGGGGCCCTGTCTTGCGGCCCCTGCCCCGACACCTTATCTGCGCAACAAGCAGACCAAGGACACGCCATGCCCGCCCCGAATACCGCCGCACTCGACTTTCTTCTCACCCGCCGGTCGCGCCCTGCAAAGACGCTGACGACGCCCGTACCGGATCGCGCAACGCTCGAAACCTTGCTGACGGCGGCGGCCCGCACCCCCGATCACGGCAAGCTTGAGCCCTGGCGGTTTATCGTGCTGGAGAAAGCGGCGCTGGCCCGTCTCGCGGGGCTGATCCCGGCGCGTGGGGCCTCGCTTGGCATTGACCCCGAGAAGATCACCAAGGCGCAGGCGCAATTTGGAGATGCCGATCTGGCCGTTGCTGTCGTCAGCAGCCCCAAGCCATCCGACAAGATCCCGCAGATCGAGCAGGTCTATTCGGCCGGTGCTGTCTGTCTTGCGCTTCTCAATGCCGCTCTTGCCGCCGGTTGGGGGGCGAACTGGCTGTCGGGCTGGGCCAGCCATGACCGCACCTTCGTCACCGAAGGGCTGGGGCTTGCGGCGCATGAAAGCGTGGCTGGCCTTATCCATCTGGGGACCGAGACCAATGCCCCGCCCGAGCGCCCCCGCCCTGACCTTGCGGCCATCACCACATGGGTCAGCGCATGATCCTGCAGGCTTTCTTTGCGGCCCTTGCCCAATTTCCCGATCCCCGTTTTCGCAGCGTGCTGTGGCGCGGGCTGGGGCTGACGATCGGGTTGCTGGTGGGGTTCTACTTTGTCCTGCAATGGCTGATCGCCCTCTTTTTTGCTGACCCAGTGACACTGCCCCTGCTGGGTGAGGTGACATGGATGGACGAGGCCCTTGGCTGGGCCACGCTGGGCCTTGTTCTGGTGATGTCGGTCTTTCTGATGGTGCCAGTTGCCTCGGCCATCGCAGGGCTTTTTCTGGACGAGGTCGCAGACGCGGTCGAGGAAGAGCATTATCCCCAACTGCCCGTTGTGCCGGGTGTCCATTTCCTTGACGGGCTGATGGATTCGCTCAGCTTTCTGGGGGTGCTGATCGGCGCGAATATTGCCGCGCTCTTTCTCTATGTGATTTTCCCTTTCGCCGCCCCGTTCATCTTTTACGGAATGAACGGTTATCTTTTGGGGCGCGAGTATTTCCAGCTCGCCGCCATGCGCCGCGAAGGGCGCGAAGGCGCGCGCGACATGTGGAGACAGCACAAAAGCACGATCTGGCTTGCGGGCTGCCTCATGGCTGTCCCGCTGTCATTTCCGCTGGTCAATCTGGTGATCCCGATCCTTGGCGCGGCAACCTTCACGCACCTTTATCACAGGCTTAGTCGCGGCTGACCTCGGGCGTCGACATACGTTCGAACCAGTCGATGTCGCGGATGCTGACGGTGCCGGACAAAAGCACGCCTGCAATCACAGCCCAGATCGGGAAGGCGAAATAGGTCGTGACCTTGGCCTTTTTCTTGAAGCTGAAGTCGGCTGGCGAGGAGGCATGTGTGCCCGGCACGATCTCACCCTTGTCGCCTTGGGTTTCCAGCCGCAGCGGCAGGACGATGAAAAAGACCACTGTCCAGATGACAGCGAACAATACCAGACCAGAGACCGGACCCACGGGCTATTCCTTTCAGCGTTGGCTACGGGTCACCACATACACCGGTGACCGCGATCGGCAAGGGTCAGACCTGTTCGAGTTCAACAAGACAGCCGTTGAAATCCTTGGGATGCAGGAAAAGGACCGGCTTGCCATGCGCGCCGATCTTGGGTTCGCCATTGCCCAGCACGCGTGCGCCCTCTTTTTGCAAGTGATCGCGTGCGGCAAGGATGTCATCCACTTCGTAGCAGACATGATGGATGCCGCCAGACGGGTTCTTGTCGAGAAAGCCCTGGATGGGTGAATTCTCGCCCAAGGGATAAAGCAGTTCGATCTTGGTGTTCGGCAAGTTGATGAAGACCACAGTCACCCCGTGATCGGGTTCATCCTGCGGGGCGCCGACATCGGCCCCCAGCATGGTGCGATACTGGGCGCTGGCGGCCTCAAGGTCGGGAACGGCGATTGCGACGTGGTTCAGGCGGCCGATCATGGCAGGTCTCCTTTGTTTGTCCGATTTATGCCGCAGCTGCAAAATAAGGGCAACGGGGTCTGACGTTAAGAAACTGTTCACTCTGTCCTGTTTTGGTTGGTGACACCGGCTTGCAATGGGGAATCGCTATGGACGCTCAGGACGACATTCTGCTTCGACAAACGCCGACGGCGCATCGCCCGCTTCTGGGGCTGACCGTGCTGGTGGTTGAGGACAGCCGCTTTGCCAGCGAGGCGATCCGCCTGATGTGCCTGCGGTCGGGCGCCCGTATCAGACGGGCCGACAGTATCGAGGCGGCTGGCCGGCATCTCGCGATCTATCGCCCTTCGGTTCTGCTGGTCGATCTGGGTCTGCCCGACGGGTCGGGCCTGGAACTGATCGAGGCGCTGTCAGACGCCATCCCGCGCATTGACATCATCCTTGGCACCAGTGGCGATGAGGGAATGGGCGCACAGGTCATGGCAGCGGGCGCGGACGGCTTCATCGCCAAACCTGTCGATAGCCTGCTGGCCTTCCAGTCCGAAATCCTCAAACACCTGCCCGCTGAAAGGCAACCACCCTCACCCCGCCTTGTGGCGGATGAGGTGATCAACCCCGATCCCATCGCCTATCAGGACGATCTGAACCATATCGCGCAAGTGCTGCGCGACACCCCCGGAGACCAGACGCTCGACTATGTCACCCAGTTTCTGGGCGGCGTCGCACGCAGTGTGCAGGACCACGACCTTGACGCCGCCGTGACCAATCTTGCCCAGTTGCGCCGCGCGGGGCAAAACCCGTCCAAAGGGGTGGCGACACTGTCTGATCTTGTCGCCGCACGGATCGCCGCCGCAGGGCCGATCTAGGTCTCGTCGTCGAAGGAGAATCCGACCGGATAGGCGTGCAACCCGTCAAAATCGGCCTTGCCCACAGGCGCACCGGCCTGCCGTAGCGCGGCATAGGCCATCGCCAGATGGAACCAGAGGTTCGGCAAGGCAAAGCATTGCAGATAGTCGGCCGCAGGTTGCGACAGATCGGCAAACCCTGCGCGATGACTGATCACGCGATCTTTCGCACCCGCAAAGTCCTCTGGCGTCAGGGCCCGCACTGTAGCCTCTGCCGCTTTCAGCGCGTCCGCAGGGGGAAAGGGCAATTCCGGCACGTCGCGACCCACCAAAGGCAGCACCGCCCGAAGCCCGAACCCTGCAACCGTGGAAAACTGCTCGGCACATGTGAACATGCCCGGCGCCAGTCGCACCTCCAGCATCTCGGGCGTGGCCTTGGCCAGCAGGCGCTGCGCTTGCCCCAATGCCTGCAACACAGGCGGGACGGCCAGCGCGTGCATCAGCTTTCGGGCGGCAGCACACGCAGGCGCAATTCGCGCAACTGCTCGTTCATCGGCTCGGATGGCGCACCCATCATCAGGTCTTCGGCACGCTGGTTCATCGGGAACATGATGACCTCGCGGATGTTGGAGGCATCCGCCAGCAGCATCACGATCCGGTCGATGCC
>CAZOMZ010000050.1:0-10061 GCA_964581065.1 uncultured Loktanella sp.
AGCGAGATCGTTCTGGACCGCAAGGTCGCTGACAAACGCGTCTTCCCGGCGATGGACATCCTCAAGTCCGGCACCCGGAAAGAAGAGCTGCTGGTCGATAAGACCGACCTTGCCAAGACCTATGTGCTGCGCCGCATTCTGAACCCGATGGGCACCACGGATGCCATCGAGTTCCTGATCGGTAAGCTGAAGCAGACCAAGACGAACTCTGACTTCTTCGATTCGATGAATACGTAACTTATTGTTTAATAACAATGGGTTAGATATGGATACGATCTTTGCCTTGGCAACTGCGCAAGGACGCGCAGGCGTAGCGGTGGTCCGGATTTCCGGACCATCTGCCGTTCTGGCGGCCGGACGGATGTGTGGTGATGTGCCTGCAGTGCGCGGGGTGCGGCGACTGGTTGATGCTGACGGCCAACTGCTGGACGAGGCGCTGATCCTGCGATTTGAGACCGGCAAGAGCTTTACGGGCGAAGACGTGGTTGAGTTGCAACTGCACGGGAGCCCTGCCGTCGTCGCGGCGGTCTTGCGGGTGCTGGGCGATATGGATGATCTGCGTCAGGCTGAGGCTGGCGAATTCACGCGGCGAGCGCTTGAGAACGGACGGCTTGATCTGGCCGAGGTTGAGGGGCTGGCCGATCTGATAGACGCCGAGACCGAAAGTCAGCGCAGGCAGGCCGTGCGGGTTTTCTCCGGAGCTTTGGGTGAACTTGCATCTGACTGGCGCGAAAAGCTGATCCGCGCTGCGGCATTGCTTGAGGCGACCATTGACTTTGCCGATGAAGAGGTCCCTGTCGATGTGACCCCAGAGGTGACAGAGCTTCTGACAGCGGTATCGGGACAGATGCGTCGTGAGGCCGAAGGCGTCCGGATTGCTGAACGTGTGCGCGACGGTTTTGAGGTTGCGATCATCGGTGCGCCGAATGCCGGTAAGTCGACATTGCTGAACCGGCTTGCAGGTCGGGAGGTGGCGATCACGTCTGAAGTCGCAGGCACGACGCGGGATGTGATCGAGGTAAGAATGGACCTCGATGGGCTACCAGTGACGCTGCTTGATACAGCTGGCCTGCGCGAGACAGATGATCTGGTCGAAGGGTTGGGCGTGGCGAAGGCGCGTGCGCGGGCCGAGAACGCCGACTTGCGCATCTATCTGCTGTCACCCGGCGAAGCTCGGCCACAGATCATCGGAGAGGATGATCTTGTTGTCCGAGGCAAAGCCGACCTTGGAGCAGCAGATGGCCTCGCGGTGTCCGGAATGACGGGCGCAGGCATCGATGATCTGATAGCGGAGGTGTCGTCGCTATTGCAGGACCGCGTCGGGACAGTTGGTGTTGCAATGCGCGAGCGGCACCGCACAGCAATGTTGCGAGCGATTTCCTATATGGATGACGCGCAGCGCAGCCTTGAAAGCGGGTTGGGTATGACCGATCTGATTGCCGAAGACCTGCGTTCTGCGATCCGCGCGGTGGATAGTATTGTCGGCCGCGTTGATGTAGAACAGGTTCTGGACGAGATTTTCTCAAGCTTTTGCATCGGTAAGTAGGGAGTGTTTCACGTGAAACATCACGACTACGACGTGATTGTCATTGGTGGCGGACATGCCGGCGCCGAGGCCGCGCATGCTGCGGCACGCATGGGTGTGCGTGTGGCGCTGGTCACACTGACCCGTGCGTCGATCGGTGTGATGTCCTGTAATCCGGCGATCGGTGGCCTTGGAAAAGGGCATTTGGTGCGCGAGATTGACGCCCTGGATGGGGTGATGGGGCGTGTTGCCGATAAGGCCGGCATCCAGTTTCGTCTGCTGAACCGCAAAAAGGGGCCCGCGGTGCAAGGGCCACGGGCGCAATCTGATCGTAAGATCTACCGAACAGAAATGCAGGCAGAGCTTTCTACGCTGCCAAATCTGCAGATCATCGAGGGCGAGGCCACCGACCTGATTGTAGAATCTGGCCGCGTGTGTGGTGTTATCCTACGCGACGGGAGCGAGATTCGCGCATCTGGCGTGATCTTGACGACAGGGACCTTCCTGCGCGGTGTGATCCATATCGGTGATGTCTCACGCCCCGGAGGCCGGATGGGAGACGACCCTTCCGTCAAAATGGCCGAGAGACTGGATAGCTTTGCTTTGCCTTTGGGCCGCCTGAAGACTGGCACACCACCGCGTCTGGACGGCCGGACAATCGCCTGGGACTTGCTTGAAAAGCAGCCCAGCGACGACGATCCGGTCCTGTTTTCCTTTCTGTCCAAGGCGCCTTTTGTGCGGCAGATCGATTGCGGGATTACGCACACGAACGAAAGAACGCATGAGATCATCCGCGCCAATCTTGACCGGTCTGCTATGTATGGAGGGCATATCGACGGTATTGGCCCGCGTTACTGCCCGTCGATCGAGGATAAGATCGTCCGGTTCGCCGATAAAACGTCGCACCAGATTTTCCTGGAGCCCGAGGGGCTGGATGATCACACGGTTTATCCCAACGGGATCTCCACGTCGCTGCCGCAGGATGTGCAGGAAGACTACGTGCATTCCATCTATGGCCTTGAAAACGCGGTCATTCTGCAGCCTGGCTATGCCATCGAGTATGACTACATTGATCCGCGAGCGCTTCGGGCGACACTCGAATTGCGCGATGTGCCCGGGCTCTATCTGGCAGGGCAGATCAACGGCACAACCGGTTATGAAGAGGCCGCCGCCCAAGGGCTGGTTGCCGGTCTGAACGCTGCGGCGCGCGCGATTGGAAAAGACCCTGTGACCTTCAGCAGGCGCGAATCCTACATTGGCGTCATGATTGATGACCTGACCACGCGCGGTGTATCGGAACCCTACCGGATGTTCACGTCGCGGGCAGAATTCCGACTATCCTTGCGGGCCGACAATGCGGATCAGCGACTGACGCAAAGCGGTCGTGATCTGGGTTGTGTCGGTGAGGGCCGATGGGCGGCCTTTTCTGACAAGATGGCGCAAATCGATGTGGCGAAGTCGCGACTTGCCGGGATATCCGTTACAGCGCGCGAGATCGCGGGTTCCGGCGCAAACCTGAACCCTGACGGCCCGCGGCGCAATGCGCTGGATGCGCTTGCTCTCTCCGATTTTGGATTCCGCGAACTCGCCTCTGTGGGTCATGACCTGTCCGATATCGCGACCGATATCAGGGATCAGGTGAAGAAAGACGCTCTTTATGCCCATTACATCGCCCGGCAAGAGCGTGATATTGCAGCCATGGAGCGGGACGAAAAACAGGTCATCCCTGAAGATCTTGATTTCAGCAATATCAAAGGCTTGTCGAATGAGATCGCGGGAAAACTTGCCAATGCCCGCCCAGCGACCATTGCGCAGGCTGGCCGGATCGAGGGTATGACGCCGGCCGCTCTGATGCTTCTTGTCTCGGCGATCAAGCGTGACCTGCCCAAGGCGACAGGAACCTGAGCTTTGGTTGAACTCGCAGGTCTTGATGTTTCACGTGAAACAGTTGCGCGCCTTGAGGCCTTTGCCGCATTGACGGCCAAATGGACACCTCGCATCAATCTGATCGCGAAAGGCACTATTGATCAGATTTGGGACAGGCATATCGTCGATTCCGCACAAATCTACAGATTTGCACCCGAAGGCTTTCAGAAATGGGTCGATCTGGGTAGCGGAGGCGGCTTTCCAGGGGTCGTCGTTGCCGCACTTGCGCATGAAAAGCAGCCCGATGCCAGCTTTGTCCTGATCGAAAGCGACCAGCGTAAATCAACCTTTCTGCGCACCGCGGCGCGCGAGCTGGACCTCAAGGTCACGGTGCTCTCCTCGCGAATCGAGGATGCGCCTCCACAGGAGGCTGACATCGTCTCGGCCCGCGCACTGGCATCACTTGCCTCACTTCTGCCGCTCATCCAACGACACGTGCAGGGCGGCGGCCGCGCCCTTGTGCACAAGGGCCGTCAAGCCCAGCAAGAGATCACCGACGCCCGCGCCACATGGTCATTTGCGCTTGAAGATCATCCCAGTATCACTGATCCTGACGCACGACTATTGGACATCCAAAGGATTCACGCCCGTGGCACCTAAGACCGCCCAGAACACCACAATTATCGCCATAGCGAACCAGAAGGGCGGCGTGGGCAAAACCACGACAACGATCAATCTTGGCGCGGCGCTGGCCGAACAGGGAAAACGCGTCCTGCTTCTCGATCTTGACCCACAAGGGAACGCATCCACTGGTCTAGGTATTGAGTATGAGATGCGCGATGCCACAACATATGACCTTTTGTCTGGCGAAATCGCCCTCTCGGATGCGGTCCAGACGACAAGTGTCGACCGCCTGGAGATTGTCCCGGCTACCACAGATCTGGCATCTGCCGATCTTGAACTCATCGACAACAGCAAGCGCAGCTTTCTCTTGCGGGAGGTCCTGCGTGCCCCGGATGGCGGGGCCGAGAATTTCGACTACATCCTGATCGACTGCCCGCCGTCGCTGAACATCCTGACCGTCAACGCGATGGTCGCGGCGCATTCCATTATTGTGCCGCTGCAAAGCGAGTTCTTCGCGCTCGAGGGCCTGTCACAGCTGATCCTCACTGTTCGTGACGTGCGCCAGACGGCGAACCCCGATCTGCGCATCGAAGGGATCGCGCTCACCATGTACGATAGCCGCAACAACCTTTCTTTGCAGGTTGAGGATGACGCCCGCGAAAACATGGGTGATATGGTCTTCAAGACCGTCATTCCGCGCAATGTCCGTCTGAGTGAAGCGCCATCCTTTGCGCTTCCCGTTCTGAACTACGACACGAACTCGAAAGGCAGTGAGGCCTATCGCGCCTTGGCCAAGGAACTCATTGACCGCACAACGAAAAAGAGGGCCGCCTGATATGGCACGCAACACCAAAACACGCGGGTTGGGCCGTGGACTGTCTGCCTTGATGTCCGATGTCGCGACCGAGGCCGGACCACAGGCAGCACCAAAGCGCCCTGACCTTGTTGTTCCCATCGAACAGGTCCGCCCGAACCCCGACCAGCCCCGCCGCCATTTCGCACAGGACGCCTTGGACGAGCTTGCAACATCTGTTGCAGAAAAGGGAATTATCCAGCCGTTGATCGTGCGCGCCGTGGCAGATGGCTACGAGATTGTCGCCGGCGAGCGACGCTGGCGCGCGGCCCAGATGGCCAAGCTGCATGAAGTGCCCGTTCTGGTGCGCGATTACGACGATACCGAAGTCCTGGAAATCGCGATCATCGAAAACATCCAGCGCGCTGATCTCAACCCGATTGACGAGGCAGCCGGTTACAAACAACTGATGGAACGCTTTGGCCACACGCAGGAGAAACTGTCGCAGGCGCTGGGCAAGAGCCGCAGCCATATCGCCAACCTTATGCGTCTCTTGAACCTGCCTGAGGAGGTGCAGACCTATCTGATCTCCGGTCAGCTATCTGCCGGACATGCCCGTGCCTTGATCGGCCACGAGGACGCGATCCGTCTTGCCCGTGAGGTTATCCAACGCAAGCTATCGGTCCGCGAGACAGAGGCGTTGGCCAAGAAAGGCTCGGCAGCGCCTAAGCAAAAGACGGGTGGCAAAACATCTGCCAAAGATGCCGATACCATCCAGATCGAGCGCGAATTGACTGCGGCACTCGGCATGAAGGTCACAATTGACCACGCCGCCGGATCCGAAGGCGGCAAGATGACGATCAGCTACAAATCACTGGACCAGCTGGATGATCTACTTCGCGCCCTTTCGGGCGGCTAGCCTTCCAGCAGCCGCCGCAAAACAGCGTTGAGAACAGGCCTGCCTTCAGGCGTAATCCAGAGCCGTTCGTCGGTCATTCCGACCATTCCAATATCAATTAAACCACTGATATTGTTATATAATATATCACTCCACTGATCGGAAAACCGCCCCCGATCCACACCATCGTGCAGGCGCAATCCCATCAGCAGAAACTCGGTGAACTGGTCCGCTTCTTCGAGGGCTTCTCTCACGCCCTCGCCGCTACCGGTCTTGCGCACCTGCGCCAGCCATCCCGCAGGCGCCAACGGCGTTTCGGTTGCATATCGTTGCCCCCCCAGCGTCAGGCGCCCATGCGCCCCCGGGCCAATCCCTGCATAGTCGCCATAGCGCCAGTAAAGGCGGTTATGCACGCTTTCCGCTCCGTCCCGTGCATGGTTCGAGACCTCGTAGCCCGCAAACCCCGCTGCTTCGCACAACTCCTGGGTGGCGAAATACATGTCGGCTGCCGTGTCATCATCCGGCAGCCCGCGCAGTTTGCCCGCGTGGTAGCGGTCGCCAAAGGCTGTGCCGTCCTCGATTGTGAGTTGGTAAAGCGAAAGATGATCCACGGCCAGTGACAGCGCCTGTTTCAACTCTGCCTGCCAAGCTTCGAGGGATTGCCTCTGCCGCGCATAGATCAGGTCGAAACTGACCCGATCGAAGACGCCACGCGCAATGTCAAAGGCCCGCAGCGCTTCATCAGCCGAGTGCAGCCGCCCGAGCGCCTTGAGATCTGCATCATTCAGCGCTTGTATGCCCATCGACACACGATTGACGCCTGCATCGCGGTAACCTGCAAATCGTCCGGCTTCGACCGAGGTCGGGTTCGCCTCAAGTGTGATTTCCGCGTCATTGGCCATCGGCCAAGTCGCACGCACCTTGGTCAGAACGGCATCGACGACCTCGGGGTCCATCAGACTGGGCGTGCCACCACCAAAGAAAACCGACCGCAGCACGCGCCCTTGGGTTTCCGCACCCACGCGGTCGATCTCACTCAAATAGGCGTCGGCCCACGCCTTCTGGTCGATCTGCGCCACAACGTGACTGTTGAAATCGCAATAGGGGCATTTGGCCTGACAGAACGGCCAATGGATATAGAGGCCAAAGCCTCCGTTTTCCCAATCCTCAGCCAAAGCAGCCTGCGATCAGTTTCTTGAACGCATCCGCACGGTGGCTGATCTTGTTCTTTTCCCAGCGGTCCATCTCGCCAAAGGTGATGTCATAGCCGTCCGGTTGGAAGATCGGATCATAGCCGTGTCCCTGATCGCCACGCATCGGCCAAACGATTTGGCCGGGCATCACACCGGGGAAGACCTCGTCATGGCCATCGGGCCATGCCAGCACCAACGTGCAGCAGAACCGCGCGGTGCGGGGGAAGGGCGCGTTTGCAGACTCAAGCTCATTCCACGACCGTTCCATGGCCATCTTGAAATCACGTCCCTGCGGCGTTTCGGCCCAATCTGCTGTGTAAACGCCAGGTGCGCCACCCAATCCGTCAATTTCGATTCCGCTATCGTCGGCAAGTGCAGGCAGACCCGTCGCCTTAGCTGCTGCATGTGCCTTGATCCGCGCATTGCCCACGAAAGTCGTTTCTGTCTCTTCCGGCTCAGGCAGCCCGTGATCGGCATTCGACGTCAGCGCCACGCCAAAAGGCGAAAGCAGATCGGCGATCTCTTCCAGTTTGCCCCTATTGTGGGTCGCGATGACCAGTTCCTTGCCGTCAAAGCGCCGCATCAGCTGACCGCTGCAAGCTGGGCCGCAGTCAGTTCTGCAACGCCCTTTTCGGCCAGATCCAACAGCGCATCCATCTGAGCGCGCGTGTAGGTTGCGCCCTCGGCGGACATCTGCACCTCGATCAGCTTGCCGCCTGTCATGACAAAATTGCCATCGACACCGGCTTCGCTGTCCTCGGGATAATCAAGATCCAACACTTCTTGACCCGCGTAGATACCGCAAGAGATTGCCGCCACAGGGTCAACCAGCGGGTCAGTGATCACGTCCCCTGCTTTCATCAGCTTCTGCACCGCAAGCTTCAGCGCAACCCAGCCACCCGTGATTGACGCACAGCGGGTGCCTCCGTCGGCCTGAATCACATCACAGTCGACAACGATCTGACGCTCGCCCAGCGCCACACGATCGACACCTGCCCGCAAGGAGCGTCCGATCAGGCGCTGGATTTCCTGTGTGCGGCCCGACTGGCCATTCTTTGCCTCGCGCCGCATCCGTGTGTTGGTTGCCCGTGGCAGCATGCCGTATTCCGCCGTGACCCAGCCAAGGCCAGAGTTCTTGAGGAAGGGCGGCACACGTTCGTCAATCGTTGCTGTGCAAAGGACATGCGTGTTCCCGCATTTGATCAGACAAGAGCCCTCGGCATGCATCGTCACACCGGTTTCAATGGAAATCGGGCGCATTTCGTTGGTCTGACGGCCGGATGGGCGCATGGGATCACTCCTATCTGATTGCAACCTGTCGATACGCTGCCCACATATGGAATCCAACCCCGATTGACGCCACGAGCGGCTTGGTTTTAATTGGCTCGCTTTCACCTGAGGACGCCCAACGGACGCAATGACAGAGCAACAGCCGAACATCGAAGACATGAATGCCCGCTCACGCGAGGTGTTTCGCCGTGTCGTCGAGGGTTATCTCGAAAGCGGCGCACCTGTCGGGTCGCGCACGCTGACCCGCGATTTCAGCGAAAAGGTCAGTGCGGCAACGATCCGAAATGTGATGCAGGATCTTGAATATCTCGGCCTGCTGGGTAGTCCGCATGTCAGTGCCGGGCGCATCCCGACGCAACTGGGTTTGCGCATGTTTGTGGACGGGTTGCTCGAGGTGGGTGATCTTGACGGCAAGGACCGTGAAACAATCGACCGGACGCTTTCGGCCAATGATCATGATGTCACATCGGTGCTGGATCAGGTGGGGCAGGCGCTCTCGGGTGTGACGCACGGGGCAAGCCTTGTGCTGACGCCGAAACATGAAGCGCCCATCAAACATATCGATTTTGTATCCCTGAACCGAGAACGGGCGCTTGTGGTGCTGGTCTTTGCTGATGGACACGTTGAAAACCGCGTATTCACGCCGCCTCTTGGTCAGACGCCGTCGTCGATGCGTGAGGCCGCCAATTTTCTCAACGCGATTGCCGAAGGGCACACCTTGTCGGAACTGGGCAAGGTCGTGAAACGTGAAATTGCCGCCCGCCGGCAGGAAATCGATGCCCTTGCGCGTGATCTGGTCGAGAACGGACAGGCTTTGTGGGAGAACGAGGGAGAGACGACCGAACGGTTGATCGTCCGGGGCCGCGGAAACCTGCTGGGCGACGGCGAATCCGAAGCTGATCTGGCCCGCATCCGCACGCTTTTTGACGACCTTGAGCGCAAGCGCGACATTGTCCAGTTCCTCGATCTGGCGCAGGAAGGCGACGGGGTGCGCATTTTTATCGGGTCCGAGAATAAATTGTTCTCACTTTCGGGTTCATCTTTGGTCGTTTCCCCTTATATGAACGCCGACCGGAAGATCATTGGCGCGGTGGGCGTGATCGGGCCAACCCGCCTGAACTACGGCCGTATCGTGCCAATCGTGAATTACACAGCCAAGCTTGTCGGCAAGATGATTGCCGACCGCTCGTGAAGGGAAGAATTTGATGTCTGGAAAAGACGAAGAGCTGCAAACGCTGGACGAACTCGCTGCCGAGGGCGATGAGATGGAGGCTGCTGCCGCCGAAGGCGAGGCAACCGACGAGAGCTTTGACGAGATCGAGGCCTTGCGTGTCGAGCGTGATGACTTCCGTGACAAATTCATGCGCGCGCTGGCCGATGCCGAAAACACCCGCAAGCGCGCCGAGCGTGACCGTCGCGAGGCTGAAAACTATGGCGGTTCGCGCCTCGCCCGTGACTTGCTGCCGGTCTATGACAACATGGACCGCGCGCTGAAAGCCGCGAAAGAGGGTGACGAGAAAGTGCCTGAATCGCTGCTCGAAGGGATCGAGCTGACCATGCGCGAGCTGATCAACGTCTTCAAAAAGCACGGCATCCAGCCGATCACGCCAGAAGTGGGCGAGAAGTTCGATCCGAAGATGCACGAAGCCATGTTCGAGGCACCGCTGCCCGGCACCAAGGCAGGAGACATTATTCAGGTCTCGACCACCGGTTTTATGCTGCACGACCGCCTGCTGCGTCCGGCACAGGTCGGTGTGTCGTCAATGAAGGGCTAGGGGGCTCTGCCCCCATCGCCTTTGGCGATTCCCCCGAGGTATTTGGGAACATGAGAAGGGCGCGGGGTTACTCCGCGCCTTTTGCCATTTCTGTGAG
>CAZOMZ010000051.1:0-9916 GCA_964581065.1 uncultured Loktanella sp.
CCTATGTGATCCTTGATCATATCCGCGTCGCCCGCAAACTGGGGCTCCCTTACGTCTATCTCGGCTATTGGGTGCCGGGCAGCCCCAAGATGGACTACAAATCCAAATTCGCGGGGATCGAGGTCTACCGTGGCGGACGTTGGGAACCTCTGTGCGACGGAAGCGACTACAAGGTCGATGTGCACCCTCTTTCGACCGACCCGATTGCCGAACAGGTCGCGCGCATCATACTGCCCTGACACCTCATTTCGCTGGACAAAGAAAAACGGGCGGTCCGTTTCCGAACCGCCCGTCTTGTCCTTGTGATCGCTGATCAGTTCAGCAGATCAGGAATGATCGTCACAACACCCGGGAAGAGATAGAGCAGGATCAGACCCGCCACCTGGATCCCGATGAACGGCATCACCCCGCGATAGATCTGCCCCGTCGTGATCGACTTCGGTGCAACGCCGCGCAGATAGAAGAGCGCAAAGCCGAAGGGCGGCGTCAGGAAGGATGTCTGCAGGTTGACCGCGATCATGATCGTCACCCATTTCGGATCGAATGTGCCGCCATAGATAACCGGCCCCACAATCGGGATCACGATGTAGATGATCTCGAGGAAGTCGAGAACAAAGCCCAGCACGAAGAGCACCAGCATGACCAGCAAGAAGACCTGAAGCTCGCTGTCAAACGACCGCAGGAATTGCTGGATATGATGCTCGCCGCCGAAGGAGATCAGCACGAGGTTCAACAACTGCGACCCGATCAGGATGGTAAAGACCATCGAGGTGACTTTGGCTGTCTCACGGACCACCGGTGCCAGCACGCCGCCCGCGATCAGGACCCAGCACGACCAGATCACACCAAACATCGCATAGAGGAAGCAGCCGAAGGCGATCAGGAAGGCCAGACGGTTCTCGAAGCTGACAACCTCCTGCCCCATCCGCAGATCGAAGTTTCCTCCGATCACCAGCATGATGACGATCGCAAAAGCGGTGAAGATCACAGTCCGGCCCGAAAGCCCCTGATCCTTGCGCTTGCGGTAGGCCGCCAGCAGGATCGCACCACCGGCACCCAGTGCCGCCGCAGGCGTCGGGTTGGTGATCCCCCCAAGGATCGAGCCCAGCACTGCCACGATCAGCACCAGCGGCGGGAAGACCACGCGCAGGATCTCATTGCGGCCAAGATAGCCGACAGCGGGACGCAGCCCGATATAGGTCACCACAAGCGGGATCAGCAGGATCAGGAAGGCCGTCCCCGGCGTTGTTGCCGCCGAGATGAACATGATGTCCGCGAGCAGGATCAACCCGACACCGACAGCACCAATCCAGATCGGACGGTGGTCTGCACTTGGCGCAACGCCGCGTGCAATCGCCAGAAGCAGACCCAGCAGCACAGCCAGAATACCGATGCCGGTGCCGATGGGCGCAGCATTGGCAATCGCCTGAACCCGCAGCTCGGCGCGTTCTTCGTCGGTCAGGGCCCGCGATGCGGCTTCGCCACCGGTTTCATTGATTGCCGTCTGTTCGGCCACAGCCTGATCCCACGCATCCTGACCATGCAGGTCGATCATCGAGGCGCGGCATTCGTCGCTGACGCGGGTCCGCAGCGAAGCGGCCTCGGACGCGTCGGTATAGCTGTCCACGATGATGCTCTGCGAGCCCATGATGTTGGTCTGGGACAGACCGATCGCCAGACCGATGATGCCGACAGGCACAGCAAGGAACCATGTAAAGCCATCGTTGCGTGTGATCACTTCGCCCGCAGACGCATCGCCCATCTGGACAGGTGGCGCTTTGGACGGGTTGATCAACGCGAAGACAAAGGCATAGCCGGCATAAAGTCCGGCAAGCAGGATGCCCGGCAGCAGTGCGGCCTGAAACAAGGTGCCTACAGACAGAACCGCAGGCTCACCCAGATAGGTCAGCGCGTCGGTACAACCGGCAAGCTGTGCGCGGTTCTCCTGCGCTGCCGAGTAGATGTCACCCGCCAGTGTGCCCAGAAGAACGATCACGATAGATGGCGGGATGATCTGCCCCAGCGTCCCCGAGGCCGCGATGACACCTGTCGAGAGCTGCGGCGAATAGCCGTTCTTGAGCATCGTCGGCAGCGCCAACAGACCCATGGTCACAACCGTCGCACCAACGATACCTGTCGAAGCAGCAAGGAAGGCACCCACGATCACGATTGATACAGCCAGACCACCCGGCAGCGGGCCAAAGACCTTGGCCATCGTGGTCAGCAGCTCGTCCGCAATGCGCGAACGCTCGAGCACGATACCCATCATGACGAACATCAGAACCGCAAGCAGGGTCTCGATTGATTGACCGGCCAGAACGCGCTCGTTCATGCGGTTGACCATAAAGCCGATGTTGCGGTCCAGCGCGACTTCCCAGCCTTGCGGGAACAGCACGTCCTCGTATCGGGGCAGTTCGGGGTATCGGAAGACCGAGATCGCCTCGGGTCTGACACCGGAATTCACCAGTTCGCGGTATTCGGCCGAGGCAGTATCCACCGCCGCATGCACCAGATAACCCGAGCTGTCGAGGGCCGCGATGATCGCAAAGGAGATCACCGCAGAGCCGGAGATTGCAAAAGCCACAGGGAAGCCCGAAAGGATACCTGCGAACAGGGTCAGGAAGACGATCAGGATACCGACTTCAATGCCGTCTAGTCCGAATAGCATGTGTTCTGCCCTACCTTAGTGAATTTTTGCCACGGTCTCGGCGGTTGGATCGCCAAGCACGTCTTTGTCGAGATATTTGCCTTCGCTCGCCTCGCCCTCTTTCCACTCAAGGAACGAACGGTAGAAGAAGGCAACGGCCTGCAGAAGGATCATCAGCGCGAAGACAACCAGCAGGACCTTGAAGAGGAAGTAGGCGTTGAACCCGTTGGGCGAGAAGCCGATCGTCTCGATGTTCCAGCGCAGCGCACGCGCCTTGGTCAGCAAGCGGTCCAGCGAATCCGAGGCCGATGGGTTCGGCACGACAAGGTGCCGCCACAGGAAGAACCAGCCATAGAGCCAGATCACGAGCGTGCCGGGGATCATGAAGATCAGCGATCCCAACATGTCGACAACGCGCTTGGCGCGGTAGCTGATAGCGGAATAGACAAGGTCGACGCGCACATGTCCGCCCTGCACGAATGTGTAGGCGGCGCAGAGGCAGACGATCATCGCGTTATAAAGCTTGAGTTCCTCGGACCACCAGCTCACGTCCTTGGTAAAGGTGGACCCGAAACCGATCCCGATTTCGGCCACCGCAAAGACGCGCTGCATAAAGATGATCACGATCTGCTGGATGACCATCAGAAGACCCGCCCAGGCGGCGACGCGGCCGACCACATTGGCAAAGCCTTCCAGCCCGCGCACACAGCCCCACATAAAGCGGTTGTTGATCAGACCGATCACTGTGCAGACAAGGAAGACATTCAGCGCCACGAAGAAGAATTCGATGGAGGCACCGTAGTAGATGAAACGTGTCAACGCTTCTTTCTGGGCGTCATCCATCGGTCCGTTGATCGTCGGGACCCAAGACAGCCAGAGGCCGGGATTGAAGATCGCGTAGAAGAAATTGTAGTAGGCTTCGATCATATGGGCAAAAAACCACCCGATCGCGCTACCGCCCCATGATTCAACCAATCCCATAGGTGTCCCCCGGTTGGATAGTGTCTGGTCTTGCATGCAGGGCCCCACACTCGGCGGGGCCCTGCACCATACTTGAACCGGCCAAGCCGGCCAGCAAAACAGGCTTAGCCTGCGTTGAAGCGGTTCCGCTGACGTGTGAAGACTTCGTCAGAGATGCTTGTCCAGCTGTAGACCGAAGCGGCTGCTTCTTCCTGGCTGGCGCGGATACGTGCGAACAGTTCGTCGCCCATGAATTCGTCCAGCGACTCTTTTGCAGCTGTACCGAATGCATCCCAGACATCGTCAGAGAATTGCATCACTTTGACGCCCTGCGCCTGCAGGCGGGCCAGAGCAGCACCGTTGTTGTAGTTGGACTGCGACAGCGACCAGGAGTGTGTCGCCGCGGCAGCGGTTTCACAGATCTGCTGCTGAGCAGGTGTCATTTCGTTCCAGACGTCGCGGTTGAACGCAGCTGTCAGAACCGAACCTGGCTCGTGCATACCGGAGGTGTAGTAGAACTCGCAGATTTCCTGGAAGCCCAGACGTTCGTCGGCGAATGGACCGATCCACTCGGCGCCGTCGATCGCACCGGAAGCCAGCGCCTGGTAGATTTCGCCACCTGGGATGTTCTGCACGGACGCACCTGTGCGGCCCAGAGCCAGACCACCAAGGCCAGGCATACGGAACTTCAGGCCCTGCAGATCAGCAGCCGAGTTGATTTCCTTGTTGAACCAACCACCAGGCTGGTGGCCTGTGTTGCCGCAGAAGAAGGACTTCAGGTTGAAGATTTCGCCCAGCTCGTCATGCAGCTCTTTACCGCCGCCGTGCTGGTACCAGCTGATCATTTCGCCACCGGTTGCGCCGAACGGAACAGCAGTGAAGAAGTAGTAACCTGGGTGCTGACCACCGAAGTAGTAGTCGGCCGAGTGATAGATGTCTGCCTGGCCCGAAGACACAGCGTCAAACACTTCGAATGCGCCAACCAGCTGACCCGCAGCTTTTTTCTCGATGGTGATCTGACCGTCCATCATGCTGTTGACCAGGTCAACGAACTTGACAGCAGCGTCATCAAAGACAGCAAAGCCGTCTGGAACAGAGGTAACCATGGTGAGCGTCCGGCGGCCCTGCGCATAGGCAGGTGCTGCCAGCGTTGTTGCAGCTGCTGCTGCACCACCGATGGTCGAATTTTTTAGAAAGGAACGACGGTCCATAGAGTTTCTCCCGGATGAAGTAAGCACCACCGCTCCCTCGGTGGCACATTGAAAGTGGGCGCATCCTAGCGTCACCGGTCGAAAGTTAAAGCGTTGAAATTGGCCGATTTACAAAAATTGTTCATTTTTCTTACCAATCCGAGCAACTGTTTGGGCGCTAACACAAAAAAACGGGTAGAATCGACGGTTTTTTACGCAACTGCGACGCAAGCGGCGGGCAATCGATTCTTATGTCCGGATCATGGGGCCGGTTGCGCCCCGTGGCTGCAAAAAAGACCCCGCACCGTTTCGGGCGCGGGGTCTTGTGGCAGTGTCAGTTGTCGGCAGGATCAGTTCTGCACGGTTTCCTGAATGCTTTCGCGGACGATGGTGAACCATTCACCCGACAGACGCAGCTCTTCCAGACCGGCGTTGATGATCTCAAGACCTTCGTTGGCAAAGGCGTTGTCCTTGTCGACAAAGATGTGCGACGTCACGGTGCCGCGCAGTGCTTCAAGCGTTGTGACCTGATCCACCATACCGGCGTTGCGGATGTCTTCTTCCGCTGGCAGCGCGTCATAGGTGATGACGTCGACTTCGCCGTTCTTGAGCAGTTCGACACAGCCCTGCTGCGACACGGTGGTCACATAGGTGATGTTTGGCTCGACCAGTTCTTCTGCTTCGAGGTCAAAGACGAACCATGCTTCGGGGCGGCAGACGCGGGCACCGAACAGGTCGCTGTGCGTGGTCGCATTCGCATACTGGCTGTCGTTGAGCGTGTAGAAATCCACGAAGAGTTCATAGAACGGATCCGAGTGGTTGAAGGCGTTGCAGCGGTACTGGCTGGCTTCACCCAGAAGCTCGACACGGTCACAGTTCGGCTTGAACCACGGGAACACCATGTCGATGGCGCCGATCTCGGTCAGCTCGAAATGCGAGCCCCAGTCGTTGATGAAGGCCAGATCATAGGCCTGATCGGCGTTGCCCAGTTCCATGGAACGGTCGACCATACGGGTGATCATACCACCGCCGGGCAGACCTTCGTCTGTAAACGGCGCATAGCCGGTCGCTGTTGCGATCCGCAGCGGACGTGCAGGTGCGGACGTCACGGGCGCAGGTTCGGCCGACGCTTCCACGACAGGAGCAGCCGCAGCGCCACCTGGCAACGATCCGTCGGCACATGGGATTTTCAGCGCCTGACCGACTTCGATCACGTTGGGGCTGGAAAGAACATCGCGGTTCGCGTCAAACAGACGCTGGAACCCGCCGCGCACATCCGCGCGCGAAGCGATCTGGCTCAGCGTATCGCCGGAAACAACCCGGTAAACGCTACAGGCTTCCTGCGCCTGTGCCTCTTGTGTGTTGACCACCAGGAACCCGGCGGATGCTGCAACAACGGCAGCGAGACTTGTGGCACCTTTGAAAACCGAATTCTTACTCATTACACGCGCACGGTCTTTCAAATGAAAAGCCATCAATTTATCCTCATTTTCTAGTTTCCTCTTTTGCGACTATCGAAAACAAAAAGGCGAAATGTTGACCGAATAGAGGTAAATAGAGACTTCTTGTCGCCTTTTGATTGACGGAGGCGGCCGAGCCGGATTGTTGCCTGATTTTTCGGAATTTTCCGCCAGAGGCGTCATTGACCACGAAAACACGCCAACTCTGCCGTAAATCCGCCATAAGTTGTGGCAAATCTTGGGTCATGGCTTTTGTCCAGCCCACTTTCACAGGCCGTGTTCCTCCCAAGGCAAAGGCAGTGACGCAGGCAAGACGGGCCGGTTGACCCCAAGGTGATGCAACCGGCCACAAAAAGAGCAGACGATCAGGTTGGCCCAACCGACCACTCAGACGGAAAAGGCGCACCACTCCCTCGGGTGCGCCTTTTTTGCGCGAGAATTGGGCCTGAGCGGTTGTTCCCGCTCAATTTCACCCCACCTAGATTGGCACCATCATCACATACGGAGGCCGCCGCCATGTCAGATACTCCCGCCTATACCCCCCCGAAGGTCTGGACATGGGACACCGAAAGCGGCGGACGGTTTGCCAAGATCAACCGCCCGACTGCCGGTCCCACCTATGACAAGGACCTGCCCGTCGGCCGCCATCCGCTACAGTTGCATTCGCTTGCCACCCCCAACGGGGTGAAGGTCACCGTGATGCTGGAAGAGCTTCTGGCCGCAGGACATGATGCCGAATATGACGCATGGCTGATCAATATTCAGGAAGGCGAACAGTTCAGTTCCGGCTTTGTGGATGTGAACCCAAACTCCAAGATCCCTGCCCTTTTTGACAAGTCCACCGGCGTGCGCGTCTTCGAAAGCGGCGCAATCCTGCTGTATCTCGCGGAAAAATTCGGGGCCTTCCTGCCCAAATCCGTTGAAGCGCGCACCGAAGCGCTGAACTGGCTTTTCTGGCTTCAGGGGTCGGCCCCCTACCTTGGCGGCGGATTTGGTCATTTCTACGCCTATGCGCCCGAGAAATGGGAATATCCGATCAACCGTTTCGCGATGGAGGCCAAGCGTCAGCTGGATGTGCTGAACCAGCGGCTTGAGGATTGCGAGTATCTGGGCGGTGACGATTACACGATCGCCGATATGGCCGCGGTGCCATGGTATGGCGCGCTGGTCAAAGGGCTGGTCTATGATGCGGCCGAATTCCTTGACACGGCATCCTATGAACACGTCAATCGCTGGGCCGATCAGGTCATGGCGCGCCCCGCTTTCAAACGGGGCCGTATGGTCAACCGCGCATGGGGTGATCCGGCAGAGCAACTGCGCGAACGGCATGACGCCAGCGACTTTGAGACCAGAACGTGGGACAAGATCGGTGACGGCAGCTAGACCAGCCGCGCCAGCAAGAAACGGGAGCAAGAGATGAAACGTCGATTGATCATTCTGGGTGGCGCTGCCGCCGCGCTCGCTGCAATGTGGGCTTCGGTCAATGCAGGTTCGGGGCCGGCCAACATCAGCCTCAGCCTGCAATCAGGCGCATCGCTGGCCGAAGATAACAGCACACTGCTGGTCGATGTGCGCCGCCCTGACGAGTGGCGGCAGACTGGCGTCGTCGAAGGCGCGCTCTTGCTGACCTATGAGGATGCGGACAGTTTTCTCGCCGCGATCCGTCCATATTTGCAGGACGGGCAGTCTGTTTCGCTGGTCTGCCGTTCGGGCGGGCGCAGTTCAGCTGCCGCACGCCAGTTGGCCGCCGCTGATCCGTCGCTGCAATTCATCGACATTGCCGGTGGCATGATGCGTCTGATCGATGAGGGCTACCAGACCGTTGCGCCGCAGTAGGCACCGCTCGTGGCACGCAACAGCCTTTCATACTTTGTCTTCTGGTCCGGTGTCCTGCTGATTGCAGGCGCTGCAATCCTGATGTCGCTGCTGGCGTGGCAGAACAGCCGAAAACCGGATCTTTCGCCTGAACGGATCATTGCCGCCTCGCAAGGCGCGTTCAGGCCCGGAAGGCCCCCGTCCGAGGACATCGCCCTGCTGGAAACCGCAGCCGCCGAAGGGATCGCGCTGGCGCAGAACAATCTGGCGGTGATCCTGCTGCGGTCGCGTGACAGCAATGATCGCGCCCGCGCCGATGCATTGCTCGAAGCTGCGGCAGAGCAGGGCTTGCTTCAGGCCCGCTATAACATCGCCTATCTCATCCCGCACCGGTTCGATACCGATCCTGCCCTTGTTGAAAGACAGATCACCCTGCTGCAACAGAATGTGGCCGAGGGCGATCCGCATTCGATGGCCCTGCTGGCTGCGCGGCTCTATTACGCCAACCGTGACCGCTTTGTCAGCGACCGCGAGGCACTGCGGCTGATCCTGCTTGAACAGGCGGCAGCCTCTGACGATCCCGAATACCTGTTTCAATATGGTGCCGAGCTCTGGAACCGGATCCGCAACATGGCCCCCAGCCGCCATGACGCGGGGCGGACATTGTTGATCGAAAAAGCGGCTGATGCCTTCCTGCGCGCCCATGCGTCGGGCGAGCCGCGCGCCGCCCAACGCATCGCTGCGATGCTGGAAGAGCAAAACATCGCGCCCCTGACTGACAGGCTGGCAGCGCTGGACCTGCCGACCAATGCTTTTGGCTGGATGGAACTGGCAGCGGAGGGCGGGCTTGTCTATGGCGCCTGCCACTATGCCCATGATGTGTTGGGGATCGTCTGGCCGGATGCCCTGCGCGACGCGCCCTTTGAGCAGATCAGCGCCACGATTGTGCAGAACGCTATCACCTACCCGCCCGAGATCCGGCAGAAGGCGCTTGCCCACGCCGCAACCTGTGCGACGCCTGCAGACCCCCCCGGCTTTCGCGTCAGGGCGTTCGGAGATGGCGCGCTTTATCGCGCCAAGTATCGCGGCACTTGGCCCGCGCTCTTGGACAGCCGTGGTCAGGCGGATGTTCTTTTGGGGGTGAATGCCGCCTTGGGCATCTTTGGACCCGTAGATCGGGAGGCTGCAAACTTCCACATGCAGCGCGCCGCCCAAGAGCATGATTATGATCACGGGCTGGCCTTTCTTGACCGCCTGCCATAGCGGCCCCGATTTCGATCTTTGAAAGAAAATTGCGAAATCACGCCTTCAGGCGACATTTTCTCCACTTCTGCGGTTGACCCCCCTTTTCCCCCGCACTAATGTCCCCGCACACGAAAGGACTTCTGATGTTGAGCATCGTACTAGTGGTGAGAAACGCGCGCATGGGCCGGTAACGGTAAAGCCATATTGCTCCCATGCGCCCCCGACAAAATCGGGGGTTTTTTTGTGACCAAAAGAGAAACCAGATACGCGAAGGACGCGAGAAAAATGACAAAAGCCATGACGGGCGCAAAAATGGTGGTTCAAGCTCTGATCGATCAGGGCGTGGACACAGTCTTTGGGTATCCCGGTGGTGCCGTCCTACCGATCTATGACGAGATCTTTCAGCAAAACAGCATCAAACACGTGCTGGTCCGCCACGAACAGGGCGCCGTGCATGCCGCCGAGGGCTATGCCCGCTCGACCGGCAAGGTCGGCGTTGCGCTGGTGACATCCGGCCCCGGTGCCACAAACGCTGTGACCGGTCTGACCGATGCGCTGATGGATTCAATCCCGATTGTTGTCCTGACTGGTCAGGTGCC
>CAZOMZ010000052.1:0-9791 GCA_964581065.1 uncultured Loktanella sp.
GCGGTCTGCGCTTCGTCCTTGGCGCCTTGGGCCACGCCCATGGCGTTGGTCATCAGCTGGCTCAGGTCTTCGACGATCTTGTTGTTGCTTTGCATGGTGCACTCCGGGATTGCTTGACGCCTATATGGGGCTTCTGGCGGGGCATCTCAACCTTTCGTGCAGAGGGCGTTGACTTTGCCGCATCTGCCAGACAAGCAAGACCCATGTTGGCTGCTATTCCCTTCCCCGATATCTCGCCCGTCATCGTGTCGTTCACGGTATTCGGGGTCGAACTTGCGCTGCGCTGGTATGCGATGGCCTATATCGTAGGGATCGGCCTTGGCTGGTTCATTATCAAGGCGGCCCTCAAGCGCCCGCATCTGTGGCGCGACGGTCCCCCGATGGACACCGCCAAGCTGGAAGACCTGCTGACCTATATCGTCATCGGCGTGATCGGCGGCGGGCGGCTTGGCTACGTGCTGGTCTACAAACCGGCCGAGTTTCTTGCGGCCCCGCTCGACATCTTCAAGATCTGGGAAGGCGGGTTGTCGTTCCATGGCGGATTTCTGGGTGTGGTTGCTGCCGTCTACCTGTTCAGCCGACGGCACAAGGTGTCGCTGCCGGACCTCGCCGACATCATCGCCGTCTCGGCCACGCCCGCGATCCTGCTGGTGCGCATCGCCAATTTCATCAATGCCGAGCTTTGGGGGCGTCCGACCGACCTGCCTTGGGGTGTGATCTTCCCCGGACAGGCGGCCCAGGCCTGCGCCACCGCGCTGGAGCCCTGCGTGCGCCATCCCTCGCAACTCTATGAAGCGGGGCTGGAGGGGCTCCTGCTCGGGACGATCCTGCTGCTGCTCGCCTTCCGCTTCGGCGCGCTCAAGAAATCATGGCTGCTCTCGGGCGTCTTCTTCGTCGGCTACGGATTCTCACGCTTCCTCGTCGAATTTGTCCGGCAACCCGACGCGCAATTCGTCACCGAAGGCAATCCGCTGGGGCTGGCTTACCATATCAATGGCGTCGGTCTGACGATGGGGCAAACCCTGTCGCTGCCCATGATCATCGTCGGGCTCGCCGTCGTTCTGGTGGCACGGCGGCGATGACCGCGCTGGCCGAGATCCTCAAGGCCCGCATCGCCCGCACCGGACCGATCACACTGGCCGACTATATGGGCGACTGCCTGATGCACCCCCAGCACGGCTATTACGCAACCCGCGATCCTTTCGGCACAACGGGCGATTTCATCACCGCGCCCGAGATCAGCCAGATGTTCGGGGAATTGATCGGCCTTTGTCTTGCACAAGCATGGCTGGACCAAGGCGCCCCGCCCGCAATCGCTCTTGCCGAACTTGGCCCCGGTCGCGGCACGCTGATGGCGGATGTGCTGCGCGCCACACGCGGCGTGCCGGGGTTTCACGCAGCAGCAACAGTGCATCTGGTCGAGACCTCGCCACATTTGCGGACCTTACAGGCCAAGGCGGTGCCCGGGGCCATCTGGCATGACGATCTGGGCACCCTGCCCGACCTGCCCCTGTTCCTGATCGCCAACGAGTTTTTCGACGCGCTGCCGATCCGCCAATTCGTCCGGGATGGCGACGGCTGGCGCGAACGGATGGTCGGCGTTGAGGGTGACGCCCTGACGCTGGGCCTCTCGGCTGCGGCCCCCATCGCGCTCTTGGAACACCGGCTCGTGGATACGAAAGATGGCGACCTTGTCGAAATCTGCCCTGCGCTGCCCGCGATGGTGCAAGACATCGGCGCGCGGATCAGCGGCCAAGGCGGTGTGGCGCTGATCATCGACTACGGCGACTGGACGTCGCTGGGCGACACATTGCAAGCACTGCGTGCGCACCAAAGCAGTGATCCATTCGCCGCACCCGGTGAAGCGGACCTCACCGCCCATGTCGATTTTGCCGAAATCGCCCGCCACGCTGCCCCCGCCAAATTCACCCGCGTCACCCCGCAGGGCGTCTTGCTGGAGCGTTTGGGCATCACCGACCGCGCGCAGGCGCTGGCGAAGCGGCTGACCGGCGCGGCGCTGACCGCCCATATCGCCGCACACAGACGCTTGACCCACCCCGACGAAATGGGCACGCTTTTCAAAGTGATCGGCCTCTTTCCCGAAACGGCAAACGCACCACCTGGACTGGACCCATGACACTGGATGTCATCACAAGCCCTCTGCTTTCCGGCACCAAACACGGGTTCTTCGGACGCGCTGGAGGAGCCTCGTCCGGTGTCTTCGCAGGGCTGAACTGCGGCTACGGCAGCTCTGACCAGCATGACATCGTGACAATCAACCGCGCACGCGTCGCAACAGAACTGGGCGTGGCCCCCGCGCGACTGGCAGGCGTGCACCAGATCCATTCGGGCGATGCGGTCACGCTGACAGACCCGCTCAACCCTGCGCCACAGGTCGACGGGATGGTCACGGCTACCAAGGGCCTTGCGCTCGGCATCCTGACCGCCGACTGCCAACCGGTGCTTTTCGCCGACCACGACGCCGGAGTGATCGGCGCTGCCCATGCAGGGTGGAAAGGTGCGCTGGCCGGTGTGCTGGAAGCCACAGTGCAACAGATGGAAGCCCTCGGCGCCAAGCGCGCCAATATCGCCGCCGTCATCGGGCCGACGATCAGTCAGGCCAACTATGAGGTCGGCCCAGAGTTCCGTGACGATTTTGTCAGCCGCGATCCGCGCTTCGAACGCTTCTTTCTGGCGGGCAAAGGTGACCGCTTTCAATTCGACCTGCCGGCCTTCGGCATCGACCGGCTCAAGCAGATCGGTGTCGGGCAGACAGCATGGACACGGCACTGCACCTACAGTGACCCTGAACGATTCTTCAGCTACCGGCGGTCCGTGCACCGGCGCGAGGCCGACTATGGCAGGCTGATCTCTGCAATCTGTCTTTAAGTCAGTCCAAGATGAACGAATTTGGGCACGGCTGCCGTAGTTTGATGAACGATGGTTAATGAAATTGTGGCAGCTTCAAAAATTTAGTTATTATTTTTCAATGCCTTAAACTTTACGGCGGACCTGACAGCCTGTCCGCGCAGAAATCCGTGACTTCGCCAAAATATCGCCAGTTTGCAGATAGATAGTGATCTCAATGGCCCCGCTTGCAGGTGAGGGTCAACGAATAAGAGGTATCACGATGAAAAGTCGCTGGCAAAAATCGCTGGAAGCCGCTGTGGCTACTTATGACACACGCATGCCGTGGACACGTGGACAGACGCGCCAAGAGATGATCACGCGCCGTGCAGCCAAACCGGTTGACGCGCAAAAGATCCGTCGCATCAAGCCACGCCAGACTGAAGTCGCGTAACGAGCACGAAAACCGCCCTTTCCGGCAGGATGCAGCGTTTTGCATCTCCGCTGTCTGGGGCTGCACATGTCGTGCAACGAACGCAGTTCGGTAACAAGTAGCAGATACTTTCCTCGGAAGTTGTTGGTGGGGCAACGGATGATGTGGAACCTGGTAAGTAGGCATTCGCATGGACCAATCCCGTAATTCGATTTTTTCGGACAGCTATAGCTCTCCGCCCACGTCGCGCCCTGCGGAACACCGCACCGACGAGCCCGCAGAAGCCCGTCTGAGCCGGCGCAAATTTGACATTCTCTATCTGGATCGCGCAGGCCACATCTGCGAGCAAAGCCTCATGGCTGCCGCCCACCCCGCCTTTGAACAAGCTTTCAGCGTGCTCAAGCAAGGCTCGCTGGTGCAAAGCGAGCGCGGCATTATCGCGGTCGAGGATGTCTATCCCGGTGACCGCCTCCGCCTGTGCAACGGCGCCTATGAGATCGTCCAGTGGCGCGGCTCGTTGACCGTGAACCCGCAAGAGATCGCTGCCAATACGCCGACCGCAGAATTGACCCGCATTACGGGCGATGCTTTCGGCTACAACCGCCCGTCAACCGATCTGGTGCTGGGCCACGGGGCACGCATCCTGCACCGTGCAGCAGGCATCCGTAAGGTCAGCGGCAACGATACGGCCTTCATTCCTGCCTCGGATTTTGTCGACGGCAACAACCTGATCGCGCTGCGCCCTGCGGCACAGGTCACGCTCTACCAGTTCGGTTTTCACGGGCAGCGTGGGCTGGATGTGAATGGCGTCTCCGTCGAAACCCTGCACCCCGGCACCGCGTTCAATCTGGGGCTGCGTGGCGACTCGCTACGGGCCTTTCTTGCGCTCTTCCCGCATAAATCCTCGTTCGAGGATTTCGGTCTCCTGCACATCCCGCGCCTGCGGCTGCGCGATCTGGACCTATTGGGCTAGCACTTCAGCGGGGGTGATCCGGACAGATCGCCCCCAGAAGCGCCAGAGCAACGTCAGGGCCGCAAGGCCCAGCCCGACCACCAGACCCAACCAAAGGCCGACACCCCCCAGCCCCAGCGGGAAGGCCAGCACATAGCTGACCGGCAAGCCGATCAGCCAGTAGCTCACCGTTGCCATCACCATCGGGACCGTGGTGTCCTGCACGCCGCGCAACAGCCCCAGCGCCAGCACCTGCAAGCCGTCGACCAGCTGGAACAGCGCCGCAACCATCACCAGCGAAGCGCCGATGCGGATCAGCATCGCGCGGTCAGGATCGGCGGGATCAACGAAAAGACCCACCAGCACATCAGGGATCATCAGAAAGACGGTCGAAGTCACCAGCGCATAGCCTGCCGACATGGCAATTGCGGTCTTGCCACCACGGCGCAACCCCAACTCGTCCCTGCGGCCCAAGGCACGACCCGCCCGCACGGTGGCGGCCTGACTGAACCCGATGTGGACCATGAATGTCAGCCCCGCCAACTGGATCGCAATCCCGTGCGCCGCCAGTTCCAGCGCCCCGATCCAGCCCATCATGACTGCCGAAGCACTAAAAAGCCCGCCTTCCGCCAATGAGGTGAGGCCGATCGGCCAGCCCAGCTTGAACACCCGCATCATGATCTCGCTATCGCTGCGCCAGAAGTTGCGGAACAGTTCGAACTGCGGCAGCTTCCACATGATATACAGCGCCAGCACGACCACCGTCGCGATGTTTGTCGTGAGCGAGGCAATCGCCGCCCCCGTGATCCCAAGCTCGGGGAAACCCCAGTTGCCAAAGATCAGCAGGTAATTGACCAGCGCATTCAACACGGCCGTGCCAACAGTGGCCCAAAGGATGATCCCTGTGCGTTCAAGGGCCGCCAGAAAGGACTTCAGCGTCCAGACCATCAGCGCGGGCACCATCTGCCAGATCACGATCTGCAGGTAGAGATGACCCAGCTCTGCCACTTCGGGGTCCTGCCCGATGGCGACAAGGATCTGCTCGGCCCAGAAGAAAGGGATGGTGACGGCAAGGCCGTAGATGATCGACAGCCACAGCCCCATGCGGGTCACGCGGCGGACGCGGACCTCATCGTCTTCCTCGACGGCTTCGGCGACCAGCGGCGTCACCGCCTGTGCAAAACCGGCGCCAACGATGAAGATGATGAAGAACATGGTCGACCCGATCGTGACCGCCGCCAAAGCGGTCACGTCATACCAGCCCAACATGACCGTATCGGTCATATGGATCGCGAACTGCGCCACATTCGACAGGATCAGCGGCAGGCCCAGCTTCCAGATGGCACGGGCATGTTGGGGATATGTGAGGGCGGATTGTTCCATCCGCACAGGCTTATGCCTCAAAATTGGGCAGGTCCAGCCGGATCAGAGCGCACGGATGACGAATTGCACGGCAAGGGTGGCCACAATACCACCCGCCAGAATCTGCCCCCAGGCGAGTGTCCGGCCCACCGCCTCGTGGTTGACCAGTTGCAGGGTGCTTTCACGCAGGCCGACAGCGGCAAAAGCAACAAGGACGGTGATACTCGCCGTGCCGAGGCCCATGATGAACGCGCCGATGATCCCCGCCCAGTCGATCCCGAACCGCCATGTCAGGATCAGCAGGAACAGCGCACCGGTGCAGGGGCGGATGGCAATGCTGCCGACAACGGCCAATGCGTCACGCAAGGACGTCACACGGGCCGCCTGCTCTGCGGTCGGACCGTGGGCATGGCCGCAGGTCTCGCAAACAGCGCCGTCCCCGTGATGATCGTGATCATGACGATGATCATGGTCATGCTTGGGCCGCAGCAGGCGGATGCCGCGCCAGACCAGCCAAAGCCCAACTGCCGCAATCAGCGCATAGCTGAGCGGCGCCAGCACCTCGTCAGCCACGCCCGTCATCTGCTCGCGCCCCCAGCCCAGCACAAAAACCGCCGCATAGACGAGCACGACCGCCGTCGCCGCCTGCGCCAGTGACGAGGCCAGCGCCAGCCCCGCCAGCCTGCGCGCGGGCACCCGCGTGCCTGCACCGTAGCCGCCAATGACCAGCTTGCCATGCCCCGGTCCTGCCGCATGGACAAAGCCGTAGGCAAAACACAGCCCCCAAAGTGTCGCCAAGGCTCCGGCCTCGCCCGCGCGCAGCCCGCGCAGGGCGCCCGCCATCGCGTTCTGCACGTCCCGCTGCGCCTCTGCCGCCATGCGCGCGATCACCTCCGCACCGCCAAAGCCCCAAAGCCAGAGGGCCAGCGCCGCAAGGGAGGCAAGACAGGCTACTGCCCAGCGCATGTGATCACGATTGTGTCGGCGAAGGCATCGCCAATTGCAGGAAAGTAATCATCCGGGCCCTGATCCTCGAAACTTGTGCCGCCCATCAAGCTCTCGGCCAGCGCAAAGGCCGCATCCAGATCGGCGCGGATGATCTCGACCGCGCAATCCTCGCGGCCCTCGACGGTCACGGGGCCGGTCAGGTCATAGGCGGTATAGAACGCCGGATCGTAAACACGGATGTGCAGGGGCGCATCGCTCACCGCCAGAACGGGGCGCGCATGGCGCTCGGTGAAAATGCCGCCTTCATAGACCATCTGATGCGCGAATTTTTCACCCAGAGGCAGCAGGGCACCCGCCTGCATAACCTCAAGATCACCGGCAAAGTCCTCGGGCCAGACAGCAATCTCGGTCTGAAGGCGCTCTTGCTCTTCGGCGGTCAGGATCAGGTCGCCGTCCATGTCCAGCCCTGCATCCGACGTCACCAGCAGCGAGAAGAAATCGTCATACCGCCAGTCCAGATGCACCGCGACCCCGCCCGCATCGTCAAAGACAACCCGCACTGAAGCCTCCACAAAGATATGGGGATGACTGGCCAGAGCGGTTGGCAGGCCAAGACAGGCGATCAGGGCAAGGGGTGCGCGCATGCCCCCTATCTAGCCCCGCATCAAAGGCGCGACAATGGACAGAGAGCGCCAAATCGCTAACCTCAACGTGAACCGACAAGGAACACGCGAATGCCTGCCTATGACACATTGATCCCCGACGCGCGCGCCTTTCTGACCACGCTTGCGGCCAACAACACCCGCGACTGGTGGCAGGCGCATAAGCAAACCTATGACGACACACTGAAGGCACCCGCGCAGGCCCTGCTTGACGACCTGACGGCACCGCTTGCCGCGCTCACCGACGCGCCTGTGACCAGCAAACTCTTCCGCCCGCACCGCGATGTGCGGTTCTCGAAAGACAAGACCCCCTACAACACGCATCTGCATATGATGTGGCAGGTGGAGGCCGGCGCGCCACAGAACCCCGTTTTCTTTTTCGGGATCGGGCTGGACTACGTGACCGCAGGCGCGGGCATGATGGGGTTCGACAAACCGGTGCTGGAAAACTGGCGCAAGATGGTCGACCTCGACACCGACCGGATCATGGGCGTGGTGGATGAGGTCGAAGGTGCGGCGTTCAACTTGCGCGAGCCGGAACTCAAACGCGTGCCCTCCCCCTATGATCAGGACCACCCCGCCGCGCGGCTCTTGCGGATGAAAGGCTGCGTGGCAGGGGGCGAGCTGTCACAGAAGGGCGCCTTGGGCACAAAGCTAATGGATAGCTTCAAGACCCTCTGGCCGCTGAACGCCCTCCTGATTTCAATCGCCGAGGCCTGAGACCGGTTCAAGCCACCCTTGATAATGCACCATCAACGCCCCTGTCAGCGGGGCGCGCAACTGCACGTCGAATTGAAACCGCCCCTCTGCCGCGAATTCAGAGGCAATGCTCACGGGCAGCATCCAGCGCGGCAAAGGCACCGGACCGCAGCGGCCCGCCAGAACGGGATAGTGCAACCTGGCATCAGAGACGTGCAGGTCCAGAGTAAAGGTCAAAGGGCCGAAGCGCTCTGTCATGCGGCCATTCTCCACCTTCAGGAATGACCGGAACGGTTTGCCCGCAAAGCGCCGTTCCCAAAGCTCGCCACCGTTCTCGGGTGACATGACAACGACAACCGGCACATCATCCGACGCAGGTGGAAACCCGAAGACCGCAGCAATCAGCCGTGCCCAAAGCGTCCTTCCGCGCGTCACTTTTGCACGGCCCACCAATCGCAACCCGTCGCCCACGCAATGACCAGTGCGCACGACCTCGGGCAGCGCATCAAACGGCTCACCCAGAAAGCGCGGAAAGAGGTCCGGATCAGACACCTGTCGCCTGAAACTTGCCCATCAGATAGGGGCCGGAGCGCACAGGCGGATAGGCACCCGAGCCGTCCAGCGGCTCAATCTCGGCGTTCCAATCGGGTTGATGGAAGAACGCCAGAGACTGCCGCGCTGGCTGGTCCGGCTTGGCCACCACGCGGTGCAGGGTGCTGACCCATCTGTCAGCGGTCCAGCGCTCCATCAGATCACCGATGTTGATGACAAAGGCCCCCTCGGGTGCGGGCACATCGACCCATTTCCCCTGCATCTGCACCTGCAATCCCTGCGATCCCGGTTGCGGCAATAGGATCGTCAGCGAACCATAGTCCGTATGCGCCCCCGCCCGTTGTTGCTTGTCGAGCGGCGCGCCGATGGTGGCGGGATAGTGCAGCGCGCGCAGCGCCGAAATGGGGTTGGCAATGAAGGGGTCAAAGTGATCCTCGGGCAATTCCAGCGCCGCCGCAAAGGCCCGCATGATCCTTGCGGCAAGGTCCTCCAGCGCAGCGTAGTAGGTCGCCCATGCCACACGGAAGCCGTCGAGATCAGGCCAGAGCGTCGGCTGGTAGCAGAAATTCATCGCGTCAGGCGAGGCATCATCCGGAACCCGCAAGGGGCCGCCATTGAAGCTCTCTTTCAGATCAGGTGGTGTGTCCTCGCCTTTGGAGCGCGCCAGCGCCTCGGCATCCGGTCCCAGATAGCCATAGGGATAACCCTGATAGGGCGGCGCGACCGCCTGCTTTGCTTGCGTCGTTTGGGCAAAGAACGCCCGCGCCGCATCCCAGACACCCGCGATCACGGCATCATCGACGCCATGCCCCTCCAAAACCAGAAACCCCGTCTCGCGGCAGATGCGGTCCAGATCAGCCGCAAGGGTCGCCCGCGCCGCGCCCTCCGCTGCCTCGAAGGCGGCCAGATCAAAGGCGGGAAAGCTCACCCCAGAACCTCGCGCCAGCTATGCTTGGGGGCAAAACCCAGCATCCGCTTGGCCTTGTCATTGGCATAGAAGGTCTCGTCGGGACGCATTGCGCGACGCACCTCGACCCCATCGTAAAACCGGGCAATCACCTCGTCGCTCGTGATGCCGACCGACATATCGTCGTTCGCCACATTGAAAACCTCATACCCCAGCCCGTCAGTGCTGAGGCAGCAATCCACCATATGCCCCAGATCGCGCGCGTCGATATAGGCAAAGATGTTGCGGCGGCGTGTGGCAGGGTCCTGCATGAAGGGCGGGAACATCGTGGCGTATTCATGCGGCTCGATCACATTGTTGATCCGCAGCCCGTAGATATCAAACCCACTCCGCGCCTGAAAAGATTTGCCCGTCACCTCGTTACAGACT
>CAZOMZ010000053.1:0-9753 GCA_964581065.1 uncultured Loktanella sp.
GTGCTGATCACACCGGTACGGGCCTTGCCGTCGGTGGCGTTGAGGGTGAAGGAGAACTTGGGTGTCATCGGCCTATCCTTTGTCAGTCGCGGATATGGCCCAAGCCTGCCGCTTTGAAAAGGCTTCTCGCGGCGATTGCGCGGACGTAGGCTGCGCAAATGGACAAACCTATCCCCGATTCTCCCGCCGTCACCGCCGCCATCTGGGCCGGCTGCTTTATCTCGTTTGTCGGCTTCGGCTTTGCCGCGACATTTGGCGTCTTTCTGCGCCCGATGTCCGAGGCGCTGGGGTGGTCCCGCGAGGTCTTTGCGCTGTCATTGGCCATTCAGGCGCTTTGCTGGGGGATCACCCAGCCGCTTGCAGGCATGGCAGCGGACCGGTTCGGCAGCGGACGTGTGCTTGCATTGGGGGCAACGCTTGCAGCAACAGGCTTTGCAGTTCGGGGTCTGGTGATTGATCCGACGGTCTTTATCCTCTCGGGCGTGATCGTCGGCGCTGGCACGGGTGCAGCCGCTTTCCAGATTGTGATTATCGCCTTAGGCAAGATCGTCTCACCTTCACGGCGCAGCTTTATCATGGGGCTGGGCACGGCCTCGGCCTCGGCGGGGATGTTCGTCTCTGCCCCCCTGTCGGTCGCGATCATCGGCTGGGTCGGCTGGCAGGCCGGTATCCTCGTCATTGCGGCAAGCTTCCTGATGATCCTGCCGATGTCGATCCTTGTGCACCGCGTCTCGATCCCGACTGTCACGGCTGGCAACAGCCGCTTCGGTTATGCAATCAAGACTGCCTTTCAGGACCGTGCCTATGTGCTGCTGTTCACCGGATTCTTCGTCTGCGGGTTCCATGTTGCCTTCATCCAGACCCATCTGCCTGCCTATATCGTGGACCAGGGGCTTTCGCCCAGCATCGGGGCATGGTCGCTGGCCCTGATCGGACTTTTCAACATCGCAGGGTCTTTCCTGTCGGGCTGGTCGGGCCAACGCTATTCCAAAAAGCGCGTGCTGAGCGGCATCTACTTCACCCGCGCCATCGTGATCGCGCTCTTCATCCTCGCCCCCTTGTCTTCCGGCAGCATCTACATCTTTTCGGCTGCGATGGGGCTTCTCTGGCTGTCGACCGTGCCCCTGACCACAGCATTGGTGGCCCAGACCCAAGGGGTCTCCTACCTCGCCACCATCGGCGGGCTGGTCTTTCTGAGCCATCAGGTCGGCGCCTTCATCGGCACATGGCTGGGCGGGCGGATCTTTGACACCTATGGCACTTACGAGCCGATGTGGTGGGCTGCGATTATCCTTGGCATTGCCGCCGCCCTGATCCACCTGCCGATCCGCGAGACACCGGGGCCGCTGGCCAAGGCGACCACACCGGCGTGAGCACCCTTCGCACCTACAACAGGCATTTCCTGACAGGCACAGGGATCATCGCAGCGGTGATCCTTGCGCAGAACATGCTGTCTTTCGCGCTGCCCCTGCTGGCGCTCGAACTCAGCGGCACAGGCAGCGGGTTCGCCCTGATCACCGGCGCTGGCTTTGTGCCCAATATCCTCTTTGCGATCTTCGTGGGAGTGATCAACGACCGGATGCGCAAGGCGACAGGGTTTCGCGCCTACAGCCTGCTGCTCGCCCTCTCCTGCGGTCTTCTCTGGGCACTGATGGTGGCCGGTGTCGTCAATCTGTTGGCCCTTGCGATCTTCATGATCACGCTGAACCTGCTCGCCTATGCGATCGGGAACCTGCAGTTCACGCTGCTCCGCCTGACCGTGCCGCACCATCAGCTGAGTGATGCAACAGGCCTCAGCAGCGCGATCAATGCCACGATCACGACCATTGGCCCGGCCCTTGGCGGGCTTGCCCTCTACCTGATCGGCGGGACGGGTCTTGTCGGGTGCGTGACCCTTCTCTTGCTGGTCAGTCTGGCGGCGGCCTACACCGTCAATCCCGAAGAGCCCGACCCCAAACCCACACCCTTCTGGCCATCCTTGCGGGAAGGCTTCGTCGTTTTCGCGCGCAACCGCGAACTGGTTATGATGACCATCGCTGTGGTGCTGACCAACGCGGCGGCTGGCGCCTTTACCGTTGCCATGGTTCTCAAACTCAAGACCGGCTTTGCCGCCAATGACTTTCTGGTCGGACTGATTGTCGCGGCCGGCGGTCTGGGATCAGTGATCGCGGCGAGCTATGCCCCACGCCTGCGGCGCTGGCTTGGGTACCGCGCGGCCTTTTACTGGCCGATCTGGGTGCTGGCACTGATCTGCCTTGCAGGCGCTGGCGCGCCGTTTCTCTGGCTTTTCTTTGTGATCAGCTTTGTGGAGGGCGCATTTTCGATCTTCTACGCAATCGGCGTCTGGTCCTACCGGCAGGAAAGCACCGAAGCTGCACATATGGGGCGCGTTGCGGGAATCACGGGGGCAATCTTCAAGCTGCTGATGCCGCCTGTGATCCTGCTCGCGGGGCTCCTGACCGATGCCGAAGCCGTCACGGCAGCCTTCTGGCTGGCCGCAGGCCTCAACATTGCGGCCGCCCTCTTTCTGACAACCGTCGCCGGTTGGGGTTGGCCGCACCGCGCGGCGACTACCTGATCCTCATCATTTTGCCCAAAATACTCCCGCCGGAGGCATCCACGCCCTGCATTGGCGCACAAACGCGGCATCTACAGCGCCCCTTTACCCTGCCCGCCCCTATCCCTATATGTTTGGTCAGGAATACCGAGGGCCCTACAGATGACCGACAGTAATGCTCAGCTTGAAGGCGCACCGATGATTGCGCCATCGACCACAGACCATCCGCTGTACGAAGATATCGTGCAGGCCTGCCGCTCGGTTTATGACCCCGAAATTCCGGTCAACATCTACGACCTCGGTCTGATCTATACGATCGACATCAACGAAGAGAACGCGGTCAACATCGTCATGACCCTGACGGCCCCCGGCTGCCCTGTTGCAGGCGAAATGCCGGGCTGGGTTGCCGATGCGATCGAACCGCTGCCCGGTGTGAAACAGGTCGATGTGGAAATGACGTTCGAGCCGCAGTGGGGCATGGACATGATGTCCGACGAGGCTCGCCTGGAACTGGGTTTCATGTAGAGCAAACCGGTTTCGACACCACCATCTGCCACGATAGCAAACAAAAAATCTTGCTTTTAAAATTAGCAAGCATTTTTATTTGCCTTTATAAATAGCAAGCTTTATAGCTTGCATATGACCCCACAAAAGACCATCGCCGTCCTGACCGGAGACCTGATCCGGTCCCGCAAGGCATCGCCGGATCGGGTCGCGGCCACCTTTGACGTGTTAGAAGCCGCCTCCAAGGATTTCGGCGCAGCCCGCAACACGCAACTGCACTTTACCCGCTTTCGCGGCGATGGCTGGCAGGTCGCGCTGACGCAGCCCGGTCTCTGGCTCGATGCGCTGCTATATTTTGCTGCCCGCCTGCGCGCGGGAACCCATGGTGTCGACACACGCATCTCCGTCGGGATAGGCGGCTGCGACAGCCTCGGGACGACCGATCTGTCCGACGCATCCGGCACGGCCTTCTTCATATCGGGCGATCACCTTGACCGGATGAGCCCGAAGCGGCAATTCGCCCTTGCTGGCACGGGCATCGGGGCGGCTGAGGTCGCGGTGCTGGACCTCGCCGCCTTCATCATCGCAAGCTGGACACCCGCGCAAGCAGAGGCTTTTGCCACTGCGCTGCTCTCCGCTGATACACAGGAAAACATCGCCGCAAGGCTGGGCATCACGCGTCAGGCTGTGCAGAGCCGCCTGTCGGGCGCAGGATTTTCGTATTTCGAGAGCGCCCTTTCTGCCATAAGGGACAAAGACTTCTCCGAGCCGACGGACCAACCATGATCGCAACCTTCACCGCCCTACTGCTTGCACATGCACTGGCCGATTTCGTGTTGCAAACCGGCTGGATGGTCAGTCACAAACGCAAACCGCAGGTCCTGCTGCTGCATGGTGCGGTTGTGCTGCTGACGGCGCAGGCGGCCCTTGGCAATGTCTCGGCTTGGCCACTTGTTGCCTTGGCCGTGGCACATATCGCGATTGATACCATCAAGACCTTCGGCATGCCCGACGGCAAACTCTGGGCCTATCTGGCTGATCAGGCCGCGCATCTGACCACATTGGCGGGCATCGCCGTCCTCTTTCCGGATTTGTGGGAAATGGGGGTTTGGGGGGATGTCACATGGCTTCCTGCTGTCTTTGCCGTGCTGGCGGGCCTGATCCTGACCGTCCGCGCAGGCGGCTTTGCCATCGGTATGCTGATGGCACCCTATGCAGACACGGACCTGCCAAAGGGACTGGAAAACGGAGGCGCGCTGATCGGTGTCCTTGAACGGGGAATGATCTTGCTGCTGCTCTTGGTGGGTCAGCCTACGGGTGTGGGGTTTCTGATCGCGGCGAAATCCGTGCTGCGGTTTGACACCACATCAGGCAACCAATCGGCCGCCGAATACGTGATAATCGGCACACTTGCCTCATTCGGCTGGGCGCTCGTGTGCGGCTATGGGACGCTGGCCCTGCTTTCACAACTGCCGCCGCTTGGAATTCCGCTGCAGACCCCCTAGATTAGCAAGGAAGTAACAGGAGCATTCCCATGTTCGGTATTCCCGGCAAACAGGCAGTCACCATCACTGACAAGGCCGCCGCGCAAATCGCCAAGCTGATGACCAAGGACGGGCATCAGGGCCTGCGCATTGGCGTCAAGAAGGGCGGCTGTGCGGGTATGGAATACACAATGGACTACGTGACCGAGGTCGATCCGCTTGATGAAGTGGTCGAACAGGACGGCGCCCGCGTGATGATTGCCCCGATGGCGCAGATGTTTCTTTTCGGCACCGTGATCGACTACGAGGTCTCGCTTCTTGAAAGCGGCTTCAAGTTCCGCAACCCCAATGTGGTCGATGCCTGCGGCTGCGGCGAGTCGATCAAATTCGACGAAAAACTGAGCACCGGCTGATGGCCGTTTCGGAGGCTGATATCGCCTTCGCGACCGATCTCTTTTCCGATCTCGGACCGATCACCACACGCAAGATGTTTGGCGGCATCTGCCTGTATCTCGATGGCACGGTCTTTGCCTTGATGACCAGCGAAGGCAGGCTTTACCTCAAGTCGCAGCCACCGATGGCAGACCAGATGGCAGCAGACGGGTCCGAAAGATTCCATAACATGCCCTATTGGTCCGTTCCCGAGGCCGCCCTTGACGATCCGTCCGAGGCCTGTTCCCTTGCGCGCCAGACCCTGCAAACGCTGACGTAAAGGAACGCCAATGCCCCGTAAGATCGCCGCCGGAAACTGGAAAATGAACGGCCTGAAGGCCAGCCTGCCCGAGCTAGAGGCGATTGCGACCCACGCCAGCGCAAGCCCCGTCGATGTCCTGATCTGTCCACCCGCCACATTGGTTGCGTCCTGCACCGCACTATCCGTTGCCATCGGCGGGCAGGATTGCCACCCGAATGTCTCTGGCGCGCATACGGGCGATATCAGCGCTGAAATGCTGGCTGACGTTGGCGCAACTGCCGTCCTGACCGGTCATTCCGAACGCCGTGCCGACCACGGCGAGACCGACGCAACGGTCGCGGCCAAGTCTCTGGCGGCCTATCGCGCCGGTCTGCAGGCGGTCATCTGTATTGGTGAAACACTGGCAGAGCGTGAAGGCGGGACCACCCTTGCGGTGATTGACACCCAACTGGCCGGCTCGATCCCGGATCAGGCCACCGCCGCAAATACCGTTATCGCCTATGAACCGGTCTGGGCCATTGGCACAGGCAAGATCCCCACAATGGAGCAGATTGCCGAGGTCCACGCGCATATCCGCGACCGGCTCGGTGAACGCTTTGTGGATGGGGCGGATTTCAGCCTGCTTTATGGCGGATCAGTCAAAGCCAGCAATGCAGCCGAGATCTTTGGCGTCGCACATGTGGATGGCGCCCTTGTCGGCGGAGCCAGCCTGAAGGCCTCGGACTTTACGCCGATCATAGACGCGCTAGCGGCAACGACCAGCTAGTGCACTTTCAGTTCGACGACGTCCTTCAGGCGGATGACAGCACTTTCGATGTCCTTGATCACATCGTCAGCCCCGACCAGCGTGCAAATATCGGGGTGATGATCGACGATGTTGCCGGCAACCACAATCTGCGCCAGCGGATGTGAAATCCGCAGCGCGAGGACCAGCCGTGTCAGGCGTGCGATCAACGCATCAGAGCTCGCCACCAACACAATGGCGCGGTAGTTCCGCAATTCGGCACGGTCCAGCAGCGTGTCATGATCAAGACCCACCATCATGTCGACGTCCCAGCCATTGCGGCGGAAGATATCTGTGGCGATTTCAATCCCGAGCGTGTGGGTCTCGCCCGGCACAAGCGCAAACATCGCAGGGCGTTCGTGCCGGTTTTCAATAATCGAGGGGGCAATGATATGCCGCAGTCCCCGGATGATGCGGAATAGCTTGCCACAGGCCAGCGTCACATCAACGAAGGTGATCTTGTCTGCATCCCAAAGTTCGCCGAGATGGCGGGCGGCAGCGGCCACGTAGCCAAGATAAAGCGTCTCGACCTCGGCGCCGTCCTGCCGCGCTTCCAGAATGATCCGGTCTGCCGCGCGGTTGTCGGGCGACAGCAGCGCATCGCAGAGACGTTCGATCTCTGCCTGCGTCGGGAAGTTATGTCGTTGGGCGTTCCTGGGCATTCGAAAAGCTAGCCGTCTCACGACTTCTCGCGCAACCGCGATCACCGCCTGCTCGGGCAATTCCTTCTTAACAAGCCGAAACTGTTCCTCGGCTCTTCTGTATTCGTCGCGGTCAAACGCGTCGTCGTTCAACGGCGATTTCGCCATGAACGGGCCTCCTGTTCAAGCCACGCTCACTGGGGATAGAATATTTGATTCATCCAACCAGCACGTGCCTATCAAAAAACTACCATAAAAATAAGGGCGGCGTCGCGTGTCAGAACGTCGCGGAGCAGATGCGTCAACCATACCTGACACCTCGCACAGGGGCTCTGACTAAGCCGTTGCAAAGGCACACGACTATGTGAGGCTTGCAACTCTGCAAAGGCTTCGTCAAATCTGACACATGGAAAAACTGTCGCAGTCCCCCACTGATCCCGCCTTCGTTCAGGACCCCTACCCGTTCTACGATCTTGCCCGCGATTCCGGTGGTTTCTTCTGGTGGGACGACTATGGCCTTGCCTGTGCTGTCAGCCACAAGATGGTGCATGCGGTTCTGCGCGATCGCCGCATGGGGCGCGAGTGCCCGCCAGAGCTAGCTCCGCAGATACCGCCCCATCTGCAACCGTTCTACGATGTCGAGGCGCATTCGATGCTGGAACTCGAAGCCCCCCGCCACACGCGGCTGCGCTCGCTGGTTTTACGGGCATTCACCAGCCGAACGATTGCCGCCCTCGCCCCAGACATCCGCGCGCTTTGTCATCAGTTGATAGACGCCTTTCCGTCCGGCGACTTCGACCTGCTGACCGCCTATGCGCAGCCTGTCCCTGTCATCATCATCTCGCGCTTGCTGGGTGTCCCCGAAAGCCGCGCCGACGATCTTGTGCGCTGGTCCAATGCCATGGTCTCCATGTATCAGGCCCGTCGCACCCCCGAGATCGAGGCCGCTGCGATCGCCGCGACCGAGGATTTTGTCGCCTTCATGAAAGGCTACATCGACGAGCGGCGCAAAACCCCCGGCAATGATCTGATCTCGACCCTGATTGCCGCGCGCGAGGATGGCGACCGCCTGTCGGAAGAAGAGCTGATCACCACCTGTATCCTGCTCTTAAACGCAGGGCACGAGGCGACGGTGCATACCCTTGGCAACGGCACCAAGACGCTCTTGGAACATGGCGTCCGTGAAATCACCGAGGCCGCTGTGGAAGAGGTCATCCGCTACGACCCGCCGCTGCATATGTTCACCCGCTGGGTTTACGAGGACCTCGAACTTGGCGGCCATCACTTCAAGCGTGGCGACCAGATCGCCTGTCTTCTGGCAGCGGGCAACCGCGATCCTGCCGCCTATGACGATCCCGCCCGTTTCGATCCTGACCGCAAAGGCCCGCAGAATACGTCCTTCGGCGGTGGCATCCACTTCTGCGTCGGCGCGCCGCTTGCGCGGCTGGAACTGCGCATCGCGCTTGAGGTGCTGTTCGAACGCTGCCCCGATCTGGAACTGGCCGAGACGCCCACCTATGCGGACGTCTATCACTTTCATGGATTGCAGAAGCTGATGGTCAGAACCGCTGCAAACGGTCCGGTGTGATCCGGTAGATTTCTTCGGCCAGATCGTATTGGGCGACGAACCGCGCCAGTGATCCGAAGGTGGCTGTTCCCACCTGCCCGCCGTGATCTGTTGTCGTCAGCGCTGCCGACGCGACCGGCGCAAGGACGCGCTGCAACCCGTTTACAGGGATCGGCTGGGGCGCGAAATGAGCAGCGATATTGGCCTTGATCTGCATCGGATCATTCGTGCCGTAGATGGCAGCCACCAGTATATCCAACGTATGCTCGGTGCAGTTCTGGAACTGACGGTTGCGCGGGTTGGACAGGACGGAATAGCTGGGATTGTGCAGCGCGGCGTAGGTCGGGCCTGCGATCACATCCAGAATTCTCCGCTGCAGGCGCGGGTCGGGGATGATCACACCGGCATCCAGTTCATAGACATTGGCAAAGAAATCGGCTGGTGAATCCTGCACCAGATCGCTGCGGGTCAGATCGCCGTCGCGTTGATAGAGGTTGTAGACGCGATACCCCTGTCCGCGTCTGCCATCCGCGCGGGTGATGCTTGAGTAGACCCAAAAGGCCACATGTGTGTAATTGATCCCGTCAGGCAGAACCGCAGGATCACGACCAACACGGGCGACGATGGCAACCTGTGCCCCGCGCGCGGCCAGATCGCGCTGCACGCGGTCGGCGAAAGTTGCGACCTCGGCGGCAGGCAGGACAGGATTGCCGCTGGCGCTGCTCCCGGCCGCGGCAGGCAGCGGGGCAAGCAAAGCTAGAGCGATACAGGCAGTTTTCAGAAAACGTTTCATGGCCCCCTCCCTCACAATGCCGGTGGCGCATTGGGGGTGATGCAGACCCCTCTTGCGTCACGGTATTGGCAGACGGGTTGCGCACCCAGAGTGGCGTCCAGAACGTCCGCGCCCCCCTGTGCTGAGGCTGTGCCTGCGCTTTCCAACGCAGCGCCCGTAACAGCGAGTGATGCCCCGCCAACGACGAGCGGCACCGCCGAAACGGTTGCACCGCTCATCGCGGCAGCGGTGACACCGTGACTGGTGGCGGCCGCACTATGTTGAGCGCTCGGAGCCGCGCAGGCAGCAGCCAGTGAAAGCGTGAGGACTGTGATCGTGATCTTCGGCAAGGACATGGCTCTCTCCATTATGAACATCGTTCACAATCTGGTAAGCCATGATTCCCCGCTGGTCAATCAAAAATTGAACATCGTTCAAATCTATAGCAGCGGCAGTGCCACCGTTGACTTGATTTCTTCCATCGACAAAAGCGCGGTCACATTGTGCACTTTCACTTCGGAAATCAGCGCCTGATAGAATGTGTCATAGGCGCGTGCATTCCTGACCCGCACCTTCAGGATATAGTCGATATCCCCTGCCAGCCGGTGCGCCTCTTGCACTTCAGGCCGCGATTTCAATGCTTTGAGGAATTTACCCTGCCATTCCGCATCATGCTCCGAAGTGCGGATCAGGACAAAGAAACAGGCCTCGAACCCCAGCGCCTCGGCATCCAGCAGAACGGTCTGCTGG
>CAZOMZ010000054.1:0-9698 GCA_964581065.1 uncultured Loktanella sp.
TTCCAGAAGGGAATCTGCAACCACTGCTGCGGCGTGTCACCACCAAAGGTCAGGTAAAGATGGTTCAGAATACCGATCTGGGCCACATCCTCGGGGCGGGCTTCGTAGATCAGCTTGAAGATAACAGCCGCACCCACGAAGGAGATCGCCATCGGCATAAAGACGATAGATTTCGCGATGTTACCCCATTTGAGGCGATCGGTCAGCTGGGCTGCCAGCAGACCGAAACCGGTCGCGGCTGCAGGCACGGTGACCAGCCAGAGCACATTGTTCCACATCGCTTCGCGGAACTTTGGCTCGGCAAACATCTGTGTGTAATTCTCGAAGCCGACAAAGGCGTATTCATTGCCGGGCAAACGCTCAAGAAAGCTCAGGCGGAGCGTCGCAAACACCGGATAGGCCAGATAGAGGCCCAAGGCGGCAAGCGCCGGAAACAGGAAGATCCACGGACGGATCATATTTGCGCGGTTGATGTTGCGGCCTGCATTGGGCCCTGTGGGTTTGAACAATACCTTATCGAGCAGCAGGTTGGCCCCGTAGAAGTAGCCGACACAGCCCCCTACCCCGATAATGATTGTGATAAGTCCCTGAAGTGCTGGATGCATGGCTCCCTCCCCGTAGCGATCCATCTCGTGCAGCCGCCTAGGGGCTGCGAGTGGCCCGGACGGCGTACCGTCCGGACCTTGTTCTTGTCCTCGGATTGAGGGCTGAATTACTTCAGCGCGTCCCAGCTGTTCTGGATCGCATTGGCAACATCCTCAGCGGATGCACCACCAACATAGTCAACCATGCCGGTCCAGAATGTGCCTGCACCGATGGCGCCTGGCATCAGGTCGGAACCGTCAAAGCGGAATGTTGTGGAGTTCAGCAGGATTTCACCCTGACCACGCAGTGTGGCGTCGGCATAGGCGTCCAGGTTCACACCGGAGTGTGGTGTCAGGAAGCCTGTCTGCGCCATCATCACTTCGTGTGCGAGCGGCTGCTGGAGGAACTCCATGAAGGCCATTGTCGCGTCGGAGGCAGAGGTCACAGCCATCAGCGTACCACCGCCCAGAACTGGGTTGCCCAGATCTTCGGATGCGAAGGATGGGAAGTAGAAGAAGTCTGCGTCTTCGCCGATTACAACGTCCTCAGGCATGAAGGCCGGGATGAACGATGCCTGCTTGTGCATGTAGCACTGAGGTGGCGAGGTGAAGAGACCGGCAGGGCTGTCACGGAAGTCGGTCGAACCGACAGCAGCGGAGCCGCCTGCAACCATGTCGTCATTCTTGGCGAACATGCCGAATGTCTCGATGGCGTTGATCACTTCTGGCGAGTTGAAAGGCAGATCGTTGCTGACCCATGCGTCATAGGTCTCTGGCGACTGCGTGCGCAGCATGATGTCTTCGACCCAGTCAGTTGCCGGCCAGCCGGTTGCAGGGCCGGAACCCAGACCGATACACCAAGGTGTGCCGCCGTCAGCGATGATCTGCTCGGACAGAGCAATCAGGTCTTCCATTGTTTCGGGGATGTCGTAGCCGGCATCTTCGAAGTTCTCAGGAACATACCAGACCAGCGACTTGACGTTCACGTTGTAGAAGAAGCCGTAGAACTGGTCTTCGCCGTTTGCGTCAGCATATGTGCCCAGATCAACCCAGGACGAACCAGCTGCGTAGTTGTCGCCAACCCATGCTGCCATGTCTGGGCCCAGAGGCGAAAGGAGGCCCTGCGACGCCATGTTCGCAGCCAGACCTGGCTGTGGGAATACGGCGATGTTTGGCGGGCTGCCCGCTTCGGCGTCAATCACGATCTGCTGCTCGAAGCCGTCCGAACCAGTGTAGGTTACGTTGGCGCCGGTCGCGTCGGTGAAATAGGCGATTGCAGAGCGGAAGATGTCATCTTCTGGGCTCAGCCATGGGCCGAAGATTGTTACGTCCTGACCGGACAGGTCGGGTGCGTTCGCTGCCCATTCGGCATATTCGTCCCAGCTGAAGTCCCCTTCGCCTGGTGTAAACACGAGGTGCCCACCGGCGTTTACAGAACCCGCCGTCAGGGCAACCGCAGCCGCGCTGGCATACAGTTTCATTTTCATTTGGTTTCCTCCCAATGCGCCAACCGGCGCGTCACTTTCGATACCCAGATGCAATTGCATCGTGCAGCGCATGAGGAATCACTTCCAAAGCGCTTTGGATGCCTTAACATTCCGGCAAATGTTAGCGCCTGTCAACATCGGTTTGCTTTATGGAAAAACAACTTGGATTTTCACCAAAATATTGATACTGAAACGATTACGTTTTGCCGGTCTGAGCCAATCTCGAGCAGCATCTCCGTTATCTAAAAGCGCTTTGGACTGTGTCGCCCCGCCATGAATTTGAAAGAACTCTCAAAAAATCTCGGGTTGAGCCAAACGACCGTCAGCCGCGCGCTGAACGGCTACCCCGAAGTCAGTGATGCGACCCGCAAAAGGGTCGAGGCGGCAGCGAAGGCTTTCAACTACAGCCCGAACAACCGTGCCAAGGGTCTGGCGACAGGACGTGCACTTGCGATCGGCCATGTTATCCCGATCTCGACACGGCACGAGATGGTCAACCCGATCTTCGGCGACTTCATCGCAGGCGCGGGCGAGACCTATGCCCGCGAAGGCTATGAGATGGTTTTGTCGGTTGTCGCGGATGCTGATGAGCACAAGGTCTACGAAAGCCTCTGGGCGCGGCGTGCGGTCGATGGTGTCGTTCTGCACAGCCCGCGCATGAACGACAGCCGCATTCCGTTTCTGCGTGACATCGGGATGCCGTTTGCCGTGCATGGACGGGCCTCTGGCTGCGACACGCCCTACACATGGCTGGACGTCAACAACCGCCGCGCTTTCGAACGGGCCACGGCATTTCTTGTCGATCTGGGCCACAGACGGATCGCACTGATCAACGGGTTGGAGCATATGGACTTTGCCCACCGCCGTCGGCTTGGATACGAATACACGCTGAACAGCCACGGCATTCCGCTTGACCCTGCCCTGATGGGCGCCGGCGAGATGACCGAAGTTTTCGGCTATGAAACCGCACGCGACATGCTGGGTTATGACGACGCGCCGACAGCATTTGTCTGTTCGTCACTGATCAGCGCGCTTGGCGTGCGCCGCGCAATCGAGGAGCGCGGCCTGGTGATGGGCAAGGATGTGTCGATCGTGACCCATGACGACGCCCTCTCATACCTGCAGAACGGGGGCAACGTGCCGATCTTTACTGCAACGCGGTCGTCGGTTCGCGAGGCCGGACGGCGACTTGCGCAGATGCTGCTTGACCGGATTGCCTACCCGCAACGACCGCTTGCACAGGAATTGCTAGAGGCAGAATTGATGGTCGGCAGCTCGACCGGCCCTGCCCCACGAAAGGACTGACAATGGACTTCAAACGTGCCGATTTCCCCGAGGATTTCATTTTCGGGGCGGCGACTGCGGCTTATCAGATCGAAGGGCACAGCTTTGGCGGTGCCGGACCAACCCATTGGGATACATTTGCGGCAGGTCCGGGCAACGTCGTGCGCGCCGAAGACGGTGCCATCGCCTGTAACCACTATCACCGCTATGCCGAAGACCTTGATCTGCTGAAGGACGGCAATTTCGACGCCTATCGTTTCTCGACCTCATGGGCACGGGTGATGCCGGACGGGCGCACGGTCAATCCCGAAGGTCTCGATTACTACGACCGGTTGGTCGACGCGATGCTGGAACGTGGCTTGAAGCCCTTCCAGACGCTCTATCACTGGGAGTTGCCGTCGGCGCTGGCAGACAAGGGTGGCTGGATGAACCGCGACACCTGCGAGGCCTTTGGCGATTTCACTGATGTGATCACCGACCGGATCGGCGACCGCGTCGCCGCCATCGCGACGATCAACGAACCCTGGTGTGTTTCCTATCTTTCGCATTTTCTCGGCCACCACGCCCCGGGCCTGCGCGATATCCGCGCGACAGCACGGGCGATGCACCACATCAACCTTGCCCACGGGATCGGCATGACGCGGCTGCGTGCCAAGGGTATGTCGAACTGCGGCGTGGTGCTCAACTTTGCCCATACCGAACCGAAAGACGACAGCCCTGCTTCGCAGCGCGCCTATGCCGTGGCCGACGCGATTTCGAACCGCTGGTTCATCGAAGCTATTGCGAAGGGCAGCTATCCCGAAGAGGCGCTTGAGGGCCTTGCGCCGCATATGCCTGCAGGCTGGCAGGATGATATGGCCGAGATCAGCCAGCCGATGGATTTTCTGGGGATCAACTACTACACGCGCAATCTGGTCCAGACCGACCCTGACGGCGTCTGGCCCCATGTCACCGCCGAGGAAGGCCCGGGCGACAAGACCCAGATGGGATGGGAAATCTTCCCCAAGGGTCTGCATGGATTCCTCACCCGGATGGCCCGCGACTATGTGGGCGACATGCCGATCTATGTCACTGAAAACGGGATGGCGTGGGACGACACCGTGGAAAACGGCGCGGTCTATGATCCGGTGCGCCTGAAATTCGTCTCGGACCATATCCTCGCCGCCAAGCAGGCCATTGCCGATGGCGCCAATGTGAAAGGCTTTTTCTATTGGTCCCTGCTCGACAATTATGAATGGGCCTTTGGCTACGAAAAGCGCTTTGGCATGGTGCATGTCGATTTTGAGACCTTGAAGCGCACGCCGAAAGCGTCCTATCAGGCGCTGAAATCAGCGATTGCCCGTTAAGGAACTGCGATGGCCCACCCCAAGAACACCTATTCGCTTGTTGCCGATATCGGCGGCACCAACACCCGTGTCGCCCTTGCACAGGGCCGCGAGATCGTAGAAGGCACGATCCGCCGCTATGCGAACTCCGAATTTCCGGGTCTGGAATCGGTGCTGAAGCGTTACATCGACGACGAAGGCGGCGTTGACCCGATTGCCGCCTGCATCGCAGTTGCGGGCCCGGTGCGCGAAGGCCGCGCGACAATGACCAACCTTGACTGGACGATGGACAAGGAAACGCTTGCCCGTGCCACCAAGGCCGAGACTGTCGCGATCCTCAATGACCTGCAGGCGCAGGGCCATGCTTTGGGCTATATCGATCCGGCCAATATCCGCACCATTCTCAGCGGTCCCGAAGACCGCGCGAGTGCTGCGAAACTTGTTGTCGGCGTCGGCACAGGGTTTAACGCAGCTCCCGTCTATGATCTTGAAGGTGGCCGTATCGTCACCCCGTCAGAAAGCGGACACGCCAACTTGCCGATCCGTAACGAGTTGGAATTGCGACTGTGCAATTTTGTCTCGAACGCGCACGGGTTCCCCGCTGTGGAAGACGTGCTTTCGGGGCGCGGGCTGGAGCGTGTTTATGCCTTTCTCGGGCAAGAGGCGAACGACCACAAAGAGCTCGCTGCCAAGGACATCATGGCCGCTTGCATGGACGGCAGCGACCAGCGCGCCGTCGACGCGGCGCGTCTGTTTACACGAATGCTGGGCACCGTCTGCGGCAACCTTGCATTGATCCAGCTGCCCTTTGGCGGGGTCTATCTGGCCGGTGGCGTTGCCCGTGCGTTTGCACCGCACCTCAATAACTTCGGCTTTGGCGAGGCCTTCCGTGACAAGGGGCGTTTCGCCGGTTTCATGGGCAATTTTGCTGTCCATGTGATCGAAGACGACTATGCTGCCCTGACCGGCTCTGCCGCGCATCTGGTTGCTCTGTCGCAAGGCCACTGATCGCTACCCGATCAGTGACAGGGCGCTGCGGTCTAGGCGGTCACGAGGTCTTTGTGCAGCTGTGTCTGCACTGTCTGGGTCAGCGACGTCAGCGAAAAAGGTTTGGGCAGGAAGACGGCGTTGGGAATGGGTTCTTCACCGTCTTCGAATGCGTCTTCGGGATAACCCGAGACAAAAACAACCTGCGTATCGGGACGTAATTTCAGCGCGCGGCGAACCCATGTTGGCCCATCAAGCCCCGGCATGATGACATCGGTCACGAAGATATCGACGTGTAACCCCTCATCCTCAAGCATATCGAGGGCCGCTTCGGCGCTCTCAGCTTCCAGCACGGTGTAGCCCTTCAGTCGCAAGGCGCGTGACGCAAAAGCGCGCACCGGTGACTCGTCTTCGACCAAGAGAACGACACCTTCGGCACGGCCGCCCAATTGCGGGGTTACCGGCGCGGGCGGCAGGAGGGCGGTTGTGTCAGCAATCTTGGCCTGACGCGGAAAGACCAAAGAGAACGTGCTGCCCTTGTCGACGGTGCTTTCGACAAAGACGTATCCACCCGTCTGCTTGACGATGCCATAGACCGTTGACAGGCCCAGTCCCGTGCCCTCGCCGGTTCGCTTGGTGGTGTAGAAGGGTTCAAAAATCTTGGGCAGTTTTTCAGGTGCAATGCCACTGCCTTCGTCGATGACATTGACCACCACATATTCACCCGGTGGCACAACAACACGGTCTTTGCGCATCTGCGCCGTCAGCGTCATGTTGCTGGTCACAACGCGGATCTCACCCGCGCCCTGCATGGCATCGCGGGCATTCACGACGAGGTTCATCAAGACCTGTTCAAGCTGCCGCCGGTCGGCGCGGATCGGGCCCAGTTCGGCCTCGTGCTCCAGCGAAAGCGTGACCTTTTCCCCCACCAGCCGGTTCAGCAGATGGGTCAGATCGGCCAGCGTGGCCCGCAGATCGATGGTTTCAAGTTGCAGGTTCTGCTTGCGTGAGAACGCCAGAAGCTGCCCGACCAAACTGGCAGCACGGTTTGCATTCTGATGGATCTGGATCAGGTCCGCGTAGTTCTGATGCCCTTCGTCATGGCGCAGCAGCAGAAGGTCACAGTGACCCGAGATCGCGGTGAGCAGATTATTGAAATCATGCGCGACCCCGCCCGCAAGCTGGCCGATGGCCTGCATTTTCTGGCTTTGCACGAATTGGGCCTCAAGCGTCTTAAGCTCGGTGACGTCGTTGAGGACCGCAATCAGATGGCGATCGTCGCCCGCACCGGCGGTGCTGAGTGTCACTTGCACAAACGTCTCGCGATTGTCGCCGCGACCACGCAGGAACTCGGAGACATGCACCCCCTGCCCGCCAAGCGCCTGTGCCAGCCAGTCGTTGATCGGCCGTCCCGGACCATCAAGCACATCCGATAGCTGCCGCCCCTCCGAGGTGGCGATGTTGAGCAGTTTGCGCGCCTCGCGATTTGATGCAGCAAGCCGGCCGTCGTCGGTCACTTTCAACAGCGGCACCGGCAGATCCTCGATTGCCTCCCAATCGGTTTCAACGGGAAGTGCGGTCACAGGTGCTGGCGTCAGCATGATCAGCCGAGACATCCCGTCAGGCGCCGCAATCTCAGTCACCGAGTGGTCGGCCCAGCCTGCAGCGGTTCTGATCCTTGTAGGTTCCTTTGCAGAATGAGGCGGTATTTCAATGATATCAGCAAGATGCGCGGGGCGCTCCCCAAGCAGCTTGATCAGCAGCGCATTGGCTTGCTGCACCACACCCTCAGCATCGACCACGCAGGCCGCAACCGCATCCGGCAACTGCAGATCGCCACCGCCGTCCGCCCGGGGCACGCAGGTCCAGATCAGGCAATCCGGATCGGCCACCTGCAGCAAGAGCCTGTACGGTCCGGTGTCGGCAAAAGCATGACCTTTCGGCACCTGCCCCGTCGCGGCATCCGTCCAGAGCTTGTCAAAGACGGCTGCAGGTTCCGCCAGTTTATCCGCGAAAATATGATCGAGCGTGGTGCCTGTGGCGACCGCAAAATCGCGTAGTGCCGGATCACTGGCGGCCTGAATACAGCGCCTGTGGTCCGTGACGAATGCGATATCCTGACTGGATGCAACAGCCGCCGCCGCGCCGTCGCGTCGTGCGCCACCGCGCCAGGCCGCGACCCGGCCCCATGCCCCGATCCCGACAAGCGCGGCCAGACAGACACCGCCAAACCCCGTCAGCAAGGCCCCAAGCTGTGGCGCAGTGACCAAACGGCTGGCCGCGAGTACGAGCACGGCAGTGCCGCCAAAGACCGGCGCCGCCTGACCCAGTCGCAAACGGTGATATGACAGGTTTGATCCTCGCACGGTCGTCCCTCTTGCCCGGGCGCGAGCCAACCGCAAAAAGGTTAACCCTAGCCTAAGACAAGCACGGGAACGCGCAGAAAGCAATCACAGGTTGTTTTTTAAAATCGCCAAGTAGAACCCGTCACCTGCAGCATCCGGCAAGCGGGTCTCTTGCTGCACGACCACCCAGCCCGGAGTCCGATCCAGAAAGGCTTGTATCCGTTCGCTATTCTCGCACTGCAAAACGGAACATGTGGCGTAGGCCAGTGCACCTCCCGGTGCAACAAGCGACTTGGCGGCAGTCAAGACTTCATCCTGAGATTGCATCAATGAGGCAAGTCGTTCGGGCGCCATCTGCCATTTCGCATCCGGTGTGCGCCGCCATGTGCCCGCCCCACTGCAGGGTGCGTCACAAAAAACCAGATCAAACGGCGCCTGCCGCCTGACCGCATCCGGCGTGAGTATTTTGATGTCGACACCGGCCCGCCCTGCCCGCTCTGGCAGGTCGCGCATGCGCTGCGGGGCGATGTCATGGGCAAAGATCGCCGCGTCCGACAGATCGGCAATCGCGAGCGCCTTGCCGCCGCCGCCCGCGCAAAAATCCAGCACTGTTGCAGCAGCTTGCAGCGGCAACAGTCCAACGGCCCATTGCGATGCCGCGTCCTGCAATTCAACGATGCCATCGAGATAAGTGGCAGAGGTCTTGATCCGGCGCGGGTTCTCCGTGACCTCAAGGCAGGTCGCGACCTGCGGGTGCGGGACGGTGACGATGCCGTCATCCGCCAGCATCGCTGCGGCGTCCTGTCGATTGGCCCGACGCGTGTTGACGCGCAGGAAGACCGGCGCGCGCGTCTGCAGCACTTCTGCCACCGCCCGTGCCTTCGGGCCAAGGCTTTCCAACCATTCAGGCCAGAGCCAGTCGGGCAGATCGCAGGCCGCAGCATCCGTCGGCAGGTCCGGTTTGGCTCGCTCTTGGGGTGAAGCAGCGGCTGGCGCGTGCCCTTCACCCGAAAAGAGCGCATCAACGTCCCAGCCTTCCCGCAAGGCAAGCTGGATCATCAGGCTGCGTCCGTCGCCATCACCCAGACTGCGCCTCGCGCGCAGCACATCAAAAACATGGTCCCTGACGGCCGCACGGTCCTTTGATCCGGCATAGCGGCTGGAACGGGCCCAGCCCGTCAGCGCCTGTTCGGCCGCAGCACCGGCCCTGATCGCATCAAGCACCGCGATGGCTGCGGCAACGCGCGCGCCGGGCGTCATGGCCTAGCCCACCCGATAGTTCGGGGCCTCGCGCGTGATCTGCACGTCATGCACATGGCTTTCCTTCAGCCCTGCGCCCGTGATCTTCACAAACCGGCAGTTCTTGCGCATGTCTTCAACGGTGGCGCAGCCTGTATAGCCCATCGCCGCGCGCAGGCCGCCGACCAGCTGGTGCACAACCGCATGGGCTGAGCCCTTGTAGGGAACCTGACCTTCGATGCCTTCGGGCACCAGTTTGTCGCTGGCTGCTTCTTTCTGGAAGTAGCGGTCGGCAGAACCGCTTGCCATCGCGCCGAGCGACCCCATCCCGCGATAGGATTTGAACGAGCGGCCCTGATAGAGGATCACCTCGCCCGGGCTTTCGTCGGTGCCCGCGATCATCGAGCCGACCATCGCGCAGGACGCCCCAGCGGCGATGGCCTTGGC
>CAZOMZ010000055.1:0-9648 GCA_964581065.1 uncultured Loktanella sp.
CTGACAAAACGGTGAGCAGGCCTTCCCGAATGGCTTCGGCATCTTTATCCGTAATGATGCCTGTGGCGGCAAGCATCGCGGCATGGGCGCGTGAACCTGCAATATCCTGCGGCGCCAGACGGCGGTCATATCCGATCGAGGCATTGATGGCCTCCATGATCGCGTCCGGTCCGGCGGCAAAACGCCCGCCCCACATGGTGTTTGCAGATTTGGTCATGAAGGAAAGCCTATGCGCAAATTGATCTCGGCCCTGCTTTATACGGCCCTCTTGGGTCTTGCAAATACTGCCCACGCCGACATGGCCGAGATCGAGGCCCTGCGGACCGGCGATATGCGCAAACTGATCTTCCATGCCGAACCGTGGGACGGGTCCGCGACCCCCTTTACCGCGGAGGACGGCAGCCAGTTGGCGCTGACCGATTTCGAAGGGCAGATCGTCGTGCTGAACTTCTGGGCCACATGGTGCGCCCCCTGCCGCAAGGAGATGCCGCATCTTTCGGCCCTGCAAACGCAGATGGGCGGGGATGATCTGCAGGTGGTGACAATCGCAACGGGGCGGAACCCGCGCCCTGCAATGGAACGGTTCTTTGCGGAAATCGGTGTCGACAACCTGCCCCTGCACACAGACGAGCGTCAGGCGCTGTCCCGCAGCCTCGGCGTCCTGGGTCTGCCCGCCACAATCATCCTTGACCGCGAGGGGCGCGAAATCGCGCGGATGCAGGGCGAGGCTGACTGGTCGAGCGACAGTGCGATCGCCATCCTGACAGAGTTGCTGGCTTTGGGTTCCTGACCGCCGACTTTCCCGCAAACTCTGCCCGCGAACCCCCGATGAGGATTTGCGTTCAGGCGTGACCGGCCGTCGCTGACAGCAACAGCGGATCAATGCCCATGAGTTTCAGTGCCTCTGACCATTTCTTGTCATTGGCTGTGCCAAAGACCAGCTTTTCTGTGGGTGGGCAGGTCAGCCAGCCGTTCTGGCTGATCTCATACTCCAGTTGCCCCGGTCCCCAGCCCGCATAGCCCAGCGCCAGAATGGCGGATGATGGGCCACTGCCGCGGGCGATGTCTTCCAGCACCTGCAATGTCGCCGTCATGCGGAACAAGGGATCAACCTTCAATGTCCCTTCGGCACAGGCATAATCCGACGAGTGCAGCACAAAGCCGCGCTGCTGTTCGACCGGCCCTCCATAATGCACCTCGGGCGTGCGGATTGCGCCGGATCGGGCAATCTCCAACTGATCCAGAAGGCCGGAAAAACCGATATCGGGATTGGGGCGGTTGATGATCAGGCCCATACCGCCCTCGGCAGAATGGGCGCACATGAAGATCACGGAACGGACAAACCGCGGGTCTGCCATATCGGGCATGGCAATCAGCAATTTTCCGGCAAGCTCGGTATCAGCGAAAGTCATTGGACTAAGATGTGGCTCAAATCACTGTGACGCAAGCGCCATCATTGCAGCAATTGGCGCAAACGTGACTTCCCATTGCAAGGGCTTTGCATAACTAACGTCTCATGCATACGCGCCTTCCCCTTGCCCTTGCCCTTGCGGTTCTGCCTCTGGCAGCGCCGGCCCAGTCCTATGACAATCTGGCGCAGATCGAACTGCTGCCGGGCTGGCGCACGGCGGGCGGCAACCATATCGCGGCGCTGCAGATCACGCTGCAACCCGGTTGGGTGACCTATTGGCGCGCGCCGGGAGACGCGGGCATTCCTCCGCAGATCAGCTTTTCCGGCGACGGGCAGATCGAAAGCATCACCCCACGCTGGCCCACGCCTCTGGTCATCGGCGAAGGCGGGATGCGGTCGATCGGCTATTATGACGCAGTGACGGTTCCGCTGGACATCGCTTTGTCCGACGGCGCAGGCCAGATTGCGGTGGCAGGCGAGATCACAATCGGCGTTTGCGAGGAAATCTGTATTCCTGTCACCCTATCTTTTGACAGCCTCCTGCCCGCGCAAGGCAGCAGCGATCCGGCAATCACCGCCGCTCTGGAACAGCAACCGATCACAGCCAGCGCCGCAGGCGTCGGCGCTGTCACCTGCCAGATCACACCGATCTCTGACGGGTTGCAGCTGACGGCCGACATCGCCATGGCTGCGCGTGGCTCTTCTGAGCATGTCGTCATCGAAACCCGCGATCCGCGTGTCTGGGTGTCAGAAGCGGAAGTAACCCGCAGCGGAGGCATCCTCAGCGCGACCGTCGATATGGTGCATCCCTCAGGGGCGCCTTTTGCGGTGGACCGCAGCGGCATGCGGTTCACTGTTCTGGGCGGCGGTCCGGCGATTGATATTCAGGGCTGCACGGCAGGCTAGGCCCTGATCCGGCGCAGGCCCTGTGCCAGCCCTGCCAGCACGTAGATCGCCAGCAGCAGCACCATCAGACCCAGCACAAAAACACCGAAAGCCGGTGCAAAGCCGCCCGCAAGGAACGGCAGCAAGGCGACAGCCTGCGGCAGCGCGGCACCCGTCACGATCAGCGGCGCGACAGTGACTGCAAAGAGGCCGAGCGCCCCCAAGGCACCCAGACCTGCAGGCGCGAACATCGCCAGCTTGCGCCCACGCAGCGCGCGCTTGGCCGATTGCACCTGTTTGGCCACATCCGCCTGCATCGCCATAATCGACGGCACCACCAAGAGAACCAGAACCATCCCGAAGCCCAAACCGTAAACCAGTGTGATTACGGTCGGCTTCAGGAATTCGGCCTGATTGGACCCTTCATAAAGCAGTGGCATGAGCCCAAGTACGGTTGTCAGCGTCGTCAGCATCACGGGCCGCAATCGGTCCACGGCCCCATCGATGATAGCGGGCACCAACCCGCGATCCTGCGCGTATTCATCCACAGTCGTGACCAGCACGATACTGTCGTTGATGATGATCCCCACCATCCCGATCAGCCCGACCACGGTGAACATGCTCATCGGGATACCCCAGACGTAGTGGCCATAGATCGTGCCCACCAAGGCAAAAGGAATGATCGACATCACCACCACAGGCCGCGTCCAGCTGCTGAAGATCCACGCCAGCACAAGGTAGATCCCCAAAAGCACAAGGATCAGCCCTGTGCGCGCGTCATCAAGGAACCTGCGTTCCTGCTCGCTCTGGCCGGAAAGCTGCGTCTCGATGGCGAAGTCGCTTTCGATCTGCGGCAGGATCGTGTCGTTGATGATCCCCTGAATCTCGGTCGCGCGGGCGGCATCCTCGTCATCAAGATCACCGATGACCGAGATCAGCTGGATGCCGTTCTCGCGCCGCACGGTCGAGAAACCGGTGCGGCTTTGTACGGTCACCACGTCTGCCAAAGGCACATAGTCACCGCTGGCAGTACGGATTTGCGTGCGGTCAAGGAAATCGGCAGACAATTCGCCGGCAGGCAGTTCGACACGAATTGTCGCCGAACGTGCACCGTCAGGAAAGCTCGCCGCCTCGATCCCGCCAAGACGGCTGCGCAGGATGCGGCCCAGCCCGTCGATACTCAGCCCCAATGCCTCGCCCTGCGGGGTCAGTTCGAGGATCAGTTCTTCCTTGTCGTAGGCCAGCGTATCTTCCAGCCCCGAAATCTCGGGGAATTGCGCCAGCGCGGTCTTCAGCGCCTCGGCGGCCGCTTTCAGGGTCTCGCTATCCGCACCGAACATCTGGATGTCCAGACTGTCACCACCGGGCCCCGACCCCCAACTGCGGAAGCTGACCGTTTCGGCCATCGGATGCTGGACGATACTGTCTTGCAGGGCGGCCACGAAGGCAAAGCTGGAATAGGGACGGCTGTCGGCGTCGATCAGCTCGATTGTGATCGAGCCCAACTGATCGGGTTCTTTGGTCTCTGATCCCGCAATCGCGCGACCAGAGTTGCCACCGACCTCGGCCACCACAAACTTTAGCGGATTGGCCCCATGCTCGGCCGCGTATTCCGCACCGAGCGCCTCGGTGGCGCGCTGCATCTCGCGCATCATTTCCAGCGTGTCGGCGCGGGTGGCCCCGGGCAGCATCGCAAAATTGCCGGTGACCTGACTCTGCTCGGGCGCGTTGAAAAAGCGCCAGCTGACATCGCCTTTGATGAAAAGCGTCACCTGACTGGCCAAGAGGACAATCGCCCCCGCCAGAACCGGATAGCGCGCCTTGATCACAAGACCCATGAGCGGACGGAAGAGCCGTTCCTTCACCCAGTCAAAGCCGCGATTGACGGTCCGCGACGGCCAGTCATACCAGTGCTCTTTGGCCGAATGGGCCATCGAGTGGGCAAGGTGATTGGGCAGGATCAGGAAACACTCGACCAATGATGCGGCCAGCACAACGATCACGGTAAACGGGATGTCCGAGATCAGGTCGCCAAAGCGCCCGCCAATCGCCACCAGCCCGAAAAAGGCGATGATCGTCGTCAGCGTCGCCGAAAACACAGGGCTGAACATGCGCCGCGCCGCGCGTTCGGCGGCGACGGTCGGTTCCTCGCCCAGATGCCTGACCCGGAAGTCCGCATGTTCGCCCACCACAATCGCGTCATCCACCACGATCCCCAAGGTGATGATCAGTGCAAAAAGCGAGATCATGTTGATCGTGATGCCCACCGCATACATCAGCGCAATCGCGGCCAACATTGCAGCGGGGATACCGAAGGCCACCCAGAAGGCCGTGCGGGCATTCAGGAAGAGAAACAACAGAGCGACCACCAGCATCAGCCCGGTCAACCCGTTGTCGAGAAGGATGTTCAGGCGGCCCGTGATCAACTCGGCCCGCCCGTTGGTCAACTGGATCTCGACACCTGTGGGCAAAGATGCGGTCAGTTCCAGTGCCACGTCCTCGACGGTCTCCTGCATCCCGATCGCGTCACCATTGGACGAACGCAGGACACGCACTTTGATGGCTGGGTCTTCGCCGACGAAAAACGCGCGGTCGCGGTCGGTGCCTTCGACCCGCACCGACGCCACATCTGCGATGGTCAGCTGTGATCCGTCGGGGTTCGAGCGCAGAACAATCGCACCGATATCCTCGGCGCTGCGCTTGGCGACACCGGTCCTGATCCGCGCATTCCCTGAGACATCGCCCGCCGGATCAGCCGCCGCTTCTTCTCCGATGCGGGCGGCGATTTCGGACATGCCGATGTCATATTGCACCAGCGACAGCGATGGCACCTCGACAATGGTTGAAGGCGCAGCAACCCCTTCGACAAAGACCTGCGTCACGCCCGCAGCAAACAACCTGATGGCCAATTCGTCGGCAAACCGGCCCAGCTGATCGACGCTGACGGGGCCGCTGATCACCACATCCGTGACGCGGTCCGACCAGCCGCCGCGCCGCACGTTGGGTTCATCGGCATCAGCCGGCAGGTTCGTGGCACTGTCAACGGCCAACTGCACATCTTCAGCCGCACGGTCGATGTCATAGCCCGGCTCAAACTCCAGCCGGATCGACGCACGTCCCTCGCTGGAGGTCGACGTCGAACCGGTCACCCCTTCGACGGCCAGCAGGACAGGCTCCATCACCTGCACGATTGCGGCATCGACGTCTTCCGCCCCCGCGCCGTCCCACCCGACCGAGACCGTCAGGTCATCAACCACCACGTCAGGAAAGAATTGCGCCCTCATGTTCGGGAAGGACAGGAGCCCCGCCACCAGCATCAGGACCAGCACAAGGTTCGCTGCCGTCCGATGACGCGTAAAGTAGGACAGGATACCGCCTGCCCCTGCGCTCAGCCTTTCGCCACCCGTGACCATCAGCTGCCCATCCTGCTTTCAAGACGGGCGACCGTTTCGGAACTGACCTCATCGGCTTCAAGCTGGCTGATGATCCGCGCCTTCACGTCGTCCGGCATCCGGCCTTCGCTGACAAAAGCAATCAGGCGGGCGCGGCGGTCGGGATCAAGCGTGATCATTTCAGGCTCCGGTGCCGCCTCGACACCACCGGGCTGGATCGGGCGGACCTTGATGCCCGCACCCAAGAGCGGCGAGCGTTCGGCGACAATCGTGGCCCCCGCGGCTTGGCCCACGGCGATGATCACATCATCGCCCTGCCGGCGCAGCAAACGCACCGGTGCCTCGCTCAGGCGGTCCTCTTCTCCGAGAACCAGCACGGTCTCGTCCGGCGCAACCGCTGATGCAGGCACAAGAGCAACGCCGCTCAACGGGGGTTCTGCAATCCGCACAGTCACAAAATCACCGGGGCGAAAGCCCGCTGCATCCTCAAGGCGGGCAAAAAGCAGGCGGCCGGTCTGGCCTGCACCCACGGTCGCACCTTCACGCGTGATCTCGCCTGTTGCGCGCAGGTCGACGCCCGACACCTCAAGGCTGACCTCGACAGGTGCCTTGATCAGATCGCCATCCTGCAAAAGCCGCGCATATTGCGCTGTCGAGACACGGAACGAGACTTCGAGCGCGGATGGATCGACAAGCTGGGCAAAGCGTTCATTGGCGCTGACGCGGCCTCCGGGGCTGATCGTGACTTCGGCCAATGTGCCGTCAAAGGCGGCGGTGACCACCGTTTCAGCCAGATCGCGGTCCGCTTCGGACAGACCGATCTCGGCCCGCGCCAGACGGGTTGTGGCCTGATCGATCCGCGCCTGCGCCGCAGCCAGCGCCTGCCTGCGGGTCAGCACGGATGCCTCAGCCGACGACAACGCCAGTTCCGCCGTCTCGACCGCCGCCGTTGTGCCGACGCCGCGCGTTTCCAGATCGCGGGCACGCACCAGCGCCTGCTCGCGCAGGTCCGCCTGCGCGCGGGCTGCGGCCAATTCATCCTGCGCAAGGACCAGCGCCCGTTCCGCATCGCGCAACTCGGCCTGCGCATCCTGCAAATCGGCGGCCGCACGATCCCGCGCCGCCTCGGCCTGAGCCGGGTCAATCCGCAAGAGCACCTGTCCTGCCGCCACCTCGCCACCTTCCACCAAATCGGCACTGGCCTCGAGCACGGTGCCGCCCGTGGCGCTGCGCAGATCAAGCGTGCGCTGGCTGCGTAACTCGCCAAAGACCACCAGTTCCGGCGTGATCGTTTGCGGTTCCAGTGTCACCACATTGACAGCAATCACCCGCTCGCGCTGGGGAAAGCTGCGGGGTTCTTCGTTCATACGGGCCACAACCGCCCCGCGCACCATTTCACCTGCCCATGCAATCAGGGCCAGCGTGACCGCAAGCAGGAAGACACCCGTCAGGCTGCGACGAAGAAACCGCATATCAGTTATCCTTGTAGCTTTGATCAGAACCTAGGTTGTGCGCGAAGTCTTTCCACTTCTACGCACAAGGCCGTTATTTCCGGCGGAGATGTTCGTCCAATCGCGGCATGATTTCCACGAAATTGCAGGGCCGATGCCTGTAATCGAGCTGTTTGCTCAATATTTCATCCCAAGCGTCCTTACAGGCCCCGGGCGAACCGGGCAGTGCAAACAGATAGGTGCCCCGTGCGACCCCCGCCGTTGCGCGGCTTTGCACGGCGCTGGTGCCGATCTTCTGCATGCTGACAATGGTGAAAACCGTGCCGAAAGCGTCGATTTCCTTTTCGTAGACGTCGCGATGCGCCTCGACCGTGACATCCCGTCCGGTAAGTCCCGTTCCGCCCGTCGATATCACCACATCGACGCCATCATCAGCACACCACACCCGCAACTGGGCTGCGATCTGCGCACGCTCGTCGGGCAGGATTTTGCGGTCCACCAGCTGATGCCCTGCGCCTTCGATCCGGTCGACCAGCGTCTGTCCTGACTTGTCGTCAGCGATCTGGCGTGTGTCGCTGACCGTCAGCACCGCAATACGGACGGGGAGAAAATCCTTGGTGTCGTCAATCCGGCTCATGGCACCTCACAAACAGGGGTTGGACACGGGCAAGCGGGGAATCGATAGCATGCCGTCGATTTCCGAGGCGCTTTCGGGCGTAAAGATTCGGTCCGCCAGATCGGTCACCAGATCGACATTGGCACAAAAGGGCCGTGTGCTGTCCACCTGCGAGGCAACAAGCGCGTCAAAGCGGTCCTGCACCGTCACGCGATCCGCGTCCGGCACATTGGCCGCGTAAAAGTCCAGCGCGCGGCTTTGATAGTCGGACTGGATGGCAAGCTGCTCGGCAGGCAATTCCACCTCGCAGGCGGCAACCGCGCTGGCGATCGTCGCCAGAATGCTGACAAAGCAACCCACGGCCCCTTCGCCGCTTTCATCAAGTCCGGTGTATGGGTTGGCCATTGAGCGGTCGAAAAGCAGGGTCACCGGCCCGACGGGCAAAATCTGGCGCACTTCGCTGACATCCTCGACCGCATCGGCGTTGGCGGCAAACAGCGCCTCGTAGTCGATCAGATCAAGCGGGTCCGCCGCCAGCGGTGTCGCCGCCAGAGCAGCCATCAAAACCAATGCGCGCATCAGCTCTCCTTCATATCGCGCAGCCGCGCATTCAGTTCCAAAAGGTCCGCCCAAGCTTCGCGCTTGGCGATGGGGTTGCGCAACAGATAGGCCGGATGGAACATCGGCAAACAGGGCTTGCCCAGCACCTCGGTCCATTGCCCGCGCATCCGCGTGATCCCCGTCTTGCCCAGAAGCGCCTGACAGGGCGTGTTGCCCATCACGACGATGACCTGCGGATCAGCCAGCGCGATATGGCGCTCCAGAAACGGCAGCATCATCGCGATCTCGCCTGCATCGGGTGTGCGGTTCGAGGGCGGGCGCCACGGCAGGACGTTTGTGATATACAGCCCTTGTGCGGGATCGGCCTTGGTCCGGCCCAGTCCGATGGCATCGAACATCCGGTCCAGCAATTGCCCCGCGCGGCCCACAAATGGCCGGCCGGCACGGTCTTCCTCACGGCCCGGTGCCTCGCCAACGATCATGACACGGGCGGCAGGGTCTCCGTCACAAAAGACGAAACTGCGGGCACCCTTCTTCAGTTCGCAATGCTCGAAGGATTCCATCGCCGTCGCCAAGGCGCCAAGATCCTGCACCATGCCTGCCGCGTCCTTTGCAACCAGCACAGCGTTGACGGCCTCCCGCACGGGCGGCTCTGGCGGTTGCGGCGACGTGGGCATTGGCGAAGGCTTGGCCACAGGTTTAACCGCCGCCAGCCCATAGCGGTCCACAGGCGCGTCCAGAATGGCCTCGGTCGCACCCAGTTCGACCTGCCATTCCAGCAGCGCGCGATCACGCCAGTATGTGTTGCCCGATTCCATCGCCCACACCCTAAGCCGGATCGCAACCGAAGTGCACTCCCTCCGGCATTGAAGCGGGCACGTGTGCCGCCTATAAGACCCCGAACCGTCTGGATGGGGGCCAAATGACATTCCGCGCCAAGCACCTTCTGGGGATCGAACATCTCCACCCTACGGAAATCACCACGCTTCTGGACCTTGCCGACAGCTATGCCGAGCATAACCGCAAAGGCATTGCGCATCGTGACGTGCTGGCGGGGATGACCCAGATCAATATGTTCTTTGAAAACTCCACCCGCACGCAGGCCAGTTTCGAACTGGCGGGCAAGCGGCTCGGGGCCGATGTGATGAACATGGGCATGCAGGCCTCGTCGATCAAAAAGGGCGAGACGCTGATTGATACGGCCCTGACGCTGAACGCGATGCGGCCTGATCTTCTGGTGGTGCGGCATCCGCATTCGGGCGCAGTGGACCTGCTGTCGCAGAAGGTGAAATGTGCCGTGCTCAACGCGGGCGACGGCAAACACGAACACCC